>CALEJC010000263.1 GCA_937898205.1 uncultured Bacteroidales bacterium | reverse complement strand
TTACCTACGTTGAAAAGAATGCTGATAAAATCAAGGGCATTTTCATTACCCACGGTCACGAGGACCATATCGGTGGTCTTGCATATCTTCTTCAGAGAGTAAATATCCCTGTTTACGGTACAAAGCTTACAGCTACATTCCACTATCTTCTTGCTGACGGCACGATCGACGTGATCGCCACCGATCATGCTCCTCATAGCGCCGAAGAGAAGTCAAGAGGTCTTGCAGGAAGTGCGATGGGTGTTGTGGGGATAGAGACGGCATTTGCAGTCCTCTACACAAAACTGGTCAAGACAGGTGTTATCAGTCTGGAGCTTCTGCTCACTCTGATGAGCGATGCCCCTCGCAGGAGATTTGGCCTCGCAGGAGGCATGAAAGAAGGCTCTGCCGCTGATCTGTGTCTGATCGATCTCAACAGGAAATATACTATCGACCCGGAGCAGTTCCTCTCCAAGGGACATTCGACCCCTTTTGAAGGATGGGAAGTCTGGGGTGATGTGGTGATGACAATTAAAGACGGACGAGTAGTCTGGACTCAAGAATAGTTATGCAGAAAATAGTTTTTACAATTGTTAGCAACCAAGTAGTGGCCGATAAAACCTATCGTCTGGAACTCAGTTGCTCGCAAGATATTGCCATGACTCCCGGTCAGTTTGTAAATATTGCCATTGACGGCAAATATCTCAGGAGACCTATCTCGGTGTCAGATGCGACATCCCGCTCACTTCTTCTCTACTACAAGACTGTGGGCGAGGGCACAAAGATCATGTCTGAGATGACTGCGGGTCAGCAATTGGAGCTTCTGACTGAGCTCGGAGCAGGTTTTGACGCCGACAAGTGCAAGCAGTCTGCTCTGCTTGTGGGCGGCGGATTGGGTTCTGCTCCGTTGTATATGCTCTGCAAGAAACTTCTTTCTCAAGGTAAGAAGGTGACAGTCGTTCTTGGCTTCAACACAGCCTCGGAAGTGGTGCTTGCAGACCAATACCGCGCCTTGGGAGTTGAGGTCTATGTGGCCACGATGGACGGTACTATGGGCGTCAAGGGATTTACTACCGATGCCATCAAGCAATATGACCCTGACTATGATTTCTTCTATACCTGCGGACCGTTGCCGATGATGCGAGCTCTTTGTGCCGCTCTTCCGACCAGTGGTCAGGCCAGTCTTGAGGAAAGGATGGGCTGTGGTGCCGGATATTGCTATGGCTGCACGATCCAGACGGCAAAAGGCCCTAAGAGAGTGTGTGCAGACGGACCTGTATTTGATAAGGAGGACGTGATATGGTAAACAAAAATCTCAGCGTGAGCCTTTGTGGCTGCACTTTACCTAACCCTGTGGTTCCGGCAAGCGGCACTTTTGGTTTTGGACTTGAGCTTGCTGATACTCTCGACCTCAATAAGATAGGTGGTATCTCCCTCAAGGGGACGACACGTGACGCCAGATTTGGCAACCCGACTCCGCGTATCGCCGAATGTACCGGAGGCCTGATCAACTCTGTGGGCCTTCAGAATCCGGGCATCGATGTGCTTGTTGAAGAAAAAGTTCCTGCGCTACGCAGAATATACAATAACGCGATTATCGCAAATATCAGCGGCTTCAGTGTGGAAGAGTATGCATATTGCTGTCAGAAGGCCGCTGCATGCAAGGATATCGATATCCTTGAGGTCAATATCTCTTGCCCTAATGTGCATGGCGGAGGTCTTGCGTTTGGCACCAGCCCTGAGGCTGCAGCGCAAGTGACCAAGGCGGTAAAAGCTGTCAGTGGCACCACGCCGGTGTTTATCAAGCTTAGCCCCAATGTGACTGATATCGTGAGCATTGCCAAGGCGTGTGAGGATGCAGGTGCAGATGGTCTTACGCTTGTCAACACCTTTCTCGGTATGCGCATCGACATCATGCGCAGAAGTCCGATTGTCGCCAACCGCATGGGCGGATTTTCAGGTCCTGCGATTTTTCCTATTGCAGTGAGGATGGTTCATCAGGTCAGTAAGGCTTGCTCTATCCCTGTAATGGGTTGCGGTGGTGTGAGTAGAGCGGAGGACGTGATTGAAATGATGATGGCTGGTGCGACAGCTGTGCAGGTGGGTGCAGAAAACCTTAGAAACCCTATGGTTTGTCCCGAGATCGTGGATGCTCTTCCTGAGCTGATGGACAGACTTGGAATTAACGACCTTAACGAAATTATTGGAATCATATAATACTATGGCAAAAGATGTAATTATTGCTTGCGATTTCAGCAGCAAAGCTGAGACTCTTGAGTTCTTGGATTGTTTTACTCCGGAAAATGGTTCGCTGAGAAGACCATATCTCAAAATCGGCATGGAGCTTTTCTATGCTGCCGGTCCGGATATCGTCAGAGAGATCAAATCTCGTGGACACAATATCTTCCTCGATCTCAAGCTTCATGACATCCCAAATACCGTCAAGAAGGCAATGAAGGTCCTCTCAGGACTCAATGTGGATATGACCAACCTTCATGCTGCCGGAACTATTGATATGATGAAGGCCGCCCTTGAAGGCTTGACTCGTCCGGACGGCACAAGACCTTTGCTCATAGCTGTGACCCAGCTCACCTCTACAAGTCAGGAGAGGATGCAGAACGAGCTTCTTATCAATGCCTCAATCAATGATACCATCGTAAAATATGCTTCCAATGCCGCTGTGGCAGGTCTTGATGGTGTGGTGTGCTCACCGCTGGAAGCCGGCATGGTAAAGAGTGCAGTGGGCTCGGACTTCCTGACCATCACTCCGGGAGTGAGGTTTGCTGATTCGGGTGCTGACGATCAGGTCCGCATCACAACCCCTGCAAAAGCAAGAGAGATCGGCTCTGACTATATCGTAGTGGGCCGCCCGATCACAGCTGCCGCCGACCCGCTTGCAGCCTACAACAGATGTGTCAGAGAGTTTTTGGATATAAAGTAACCACGATATGCAGAAGATTATTGCAAAAGAGCTCCTTTCTATCGGAGCAGTATTCCTTCGCCCAGAGGATCCTTTTACATGGGCAAGTGGCATCAAGAGCCCTATCTATTGTGACAACCGTCTCACTCTTTCAGCTCCTTCAGTGAGGGAGAAGGTGGAAAATGGTCTTGCGGCTCTTGTAAAAGAGCATTTCCCTGAGTGTGAGATGCTGATGGGCACATCTACTGCCGGCATCGCTCATGCTGCCATCACAGCATCCATCCTCAATATGCCTATGGGCTATGTGAGAGGCGAAGCCAAGAGTCACGGCAGAAACAACCGCATTGAAGGCCGCATGGAAAAAGGCGCCAAGGTTGTGGTTGTCGAGGATCTCATCTCAACCGGAGGAAGCGCAATCGATGTGGTTAATGCGCTTAGAGAGGAAGGCGCGGAAGTGCTCGGTATCGTGAGCATCTTTACCTACGGCATGAAGAAAGGCATCCAGAGACTTGCTGATGCCCAGACTGTAAACTATTCGCTCAGTAACCTTGATGTGCTTGTCGAGGTGGCTGCAGAATGTGGTTATATCGCTCCGGAGTGGAAGGAGAAGATCATTGCTTTCAGAGACGCTCTTTAATAGTTTAGAAATATGAAACACCTTATCGATCCTACAGACCTCACCAGACAGGAAACCGATCAGATTGTTGCCCTTGCCGAAGATATTATCGACAACAGGGAGAAGTATCAGAATATCATGGCTCATCGCAAGCTTGCGACACTCTTCTATGAGCCAAGCACACGCACCCGACTCAGCTTTACATCAGCGATGATGGAGCTTGGTGGTGAGGTGCTCGGTTTCTCGGATGCCAAGAGCTCTTCTGTGAGCAAGGGAGAGACAGTGCAAGATACAATCAGGGTGGTAGGTTGCTTTGCAGATATCATTGCCATGAGGCACTACATCGAGGGTGCTCCTCTTGCTGCAACAGAGGTGTCAAGAGTCCCTATCATCAATGCCGGCGATGGCTCTCACTCTCATCCTACTCAGACTTTGACTGACCTTCTCACCATCAAGCGTGAGTTGGGTAGGATCGGCAATATGACTATCGGCTTCTGTGGCGATCTCCGCTTTGGACGCACAGTGCATTCGTTGATCAAGGCTCTTTCTCGCTACGAAAACATCAAGGTAGTGCTCATCGCACCTAAGGAACTCCGTCTTCCTGATTATATCAAGCAGGACGTGTGCGACCGCATGGGCATCGAGTATCGTGAGACTACAAGCCTTGACGAGGCCATGCCTGAGCTTGATGTGCTTTATATGACCAGAGTGCAGAAGGAAAGATTCCTGGATGAGGATGAGTTTGATAGAGTAAAGGACAGCTTTGTGCTTGATGCTCGACGCATGGCCCTTGCAAAGAAAGATATGGCTGTGCTTCATCCGCTTCCAAGAGTCAATGAAATCCTCACCGAGGTTGATGCAGATCCACGTGCCGCATATTTCCGTCAGGTGGAATATGGAAAGTTTGTGCGCATGGCGCTTATCACCAAACTCATGGCATGGAGAGACGATCCTGAGCATCCTATGCCTGAGGGAGATGAGCCGATCTTTGACGAGAAGCTTCATTGCACCAACTCAAAGTGCATCTGCGCTCACGAGAAGGTTCAGCCTCGTTTCCGCATTTCAGCCAATGGTACAACCCGCTGCTGGTATTGTGATTCAAAAGTAAAATAAAATATAAAGATTATGGTTAGTATAATTATGGGATCTAAGAGCGACTGGGATGTGATGTCTGCAGCTTGCTCTGTCCTTGATGAGTTTGGAGTTTCCTACGAGAAAAAAGTTATTAGTGCTCACCGCACACCTGCCTTCTTCTGCGATTATATGGCAGAGGCTGAGGCCAGGGGAGTAAAGGTTGTAATCGCCGGCGCCGGTGGTGCTGCTCATCTTCCTGGCATGGCCGCTGCGCTCACTACTCTCCCGGTGATCGGAATTCCTATCAAGAGCGCTGCTCTCAACGGTATGGATTCGCTTTTGAGCATTGTGCAGATGCCTTCCGGCATCCCTGTGGCTACAATGGCAATCAACGGAGCCAAAAATGCCGGTCTTTATGCGATTTCAATGCTTGCGTTGAGCTGTCCTGAGCTTGCTGCAAAGCTCAAGGCCTATAGAGCAGATATGGCAGATAAAGTCCTTCAAACAGAGTTGTAATAAGATGAACAGCAATCGAGTATTTGTAGAAAAATATCCTGAATTTCAGGTTGAAGCGCAGAGCTTGCGCGCGGAGTTTAATGAAAACCTTGCGCTCTCTATCCGCAACCTGAGGTTTATCAACGTGTATGACCTTTTTGGTTTTTCAGACCAGCTCCTTCAGAAGTGTAAGTATTCGGTATTTGGAGAAGTCGTTACTGACTATGTGACCGAGGACCTGGACCTCGAAGGAAAGAAATATCTGGCAGTGGAGTATATCCCCGGTCAGTTTGACCAGAGAGCCAGCTCTGCAGTGGAGTGTGTTCACCTGATTGACCCTGAAGCAGATGTGCAGATCCGCACATCGCGTCTTATCATCTTTGACGATGACTTCTCGGAGGAGGATCTGGAGAAGGTGCGCCATTATTATATCAATGCCGTTGAATCTCGACCAAAGGACCTCTCAAAGCTTGCTCCGGAAGGTAAGGCTGAGGTTAAGCCTCTTGCCAGCTTGGAAGGCTTCATCAAGATGCAGCCTGAGCAGTATTCTGCATTCTGCAAGGAATGGGGCCTCGCAATGAACAGTGATGACCTGGCTGAGGTGGTAAAATATTTTACGACAGAAGGCAGGGATCCAAGTGAGACCGAGCTCCGCATCCTTGATACATATTGGAGTGACCATTGCCGTCACACAACATTTACAACTGAGCTTGAGGAGATTACGGTTGATGAGTCGTTTATCAAAGAAGAGATCTGCTCGGAGCTTGAGGAGTTCCACTCTATCAGAGCAGAGCTCGGCAGAGAACATAAGAGCCTCTGTCTGATGGAGCTTGCGACTATCGGTGCCAGATATCTCAAGAAAAAAGGCCTGCTTGAAGATCTTGAGCAGAGCGAGGAAAATAATGCCTGCAGCATCTTTGTCAATGCTGAGGTGGATGGAAAGATGGAGAAATGGCTCCTTCAGTTTAAAAACGAGACCCATAACCATCCTACCGAGATCGAGCCTTTTGGTGGTGCATCCACTTGCTTGGGTGGCGCAATCAGAGACCCTCTCTCAGGTCGTTCCTATGTCTACCAGGCGATGCGTGTGACAGGTGCCGGTGATATCAATAAGCCTGTGGCTGAGACACTTGCAGGCAAGCTTCCGCAGCGCATCATTTCTCGCAAGGCGGCTTCCGGCTATTCAAGCTACGGCAACCAGATCGGTCTTGCAACAACTCATGTGCGTGAGATCTTCCACGACGGATATGTTGCAAAGCGTCTTGAAGTGGGTGCTGTTGTGGGTGCTGTCAAAGCAGAAAACGTCCGCAGAGAGAGCCCTGCTCCAGGCGATGTGATCCTCCTGCTTGGTGGCAGGACCGGTCGCGATGGTATCGGTGGTGCAACAGGCTCGTCTAAGGAGCACACAGAGAGCTCGATCGAGACTTGCGGCAGCGAAGTTCAGAAAGGAAATGCTCCTGAGGAGCGCAAGCTTCAGAGACTTTTCCGTCGTCCTGAGGTGACAAAGCTTATCAAGAAATCAAACGACTTCGGTGCCGGCGGTGTCAGCGTTGCCATCGGCGAGCTTACCGACGGTCTTGACATATATCTCGACAGGGTTCCTGTCAAGTACAGCGGACTCAACTCTACAGAGCTTGCGATCAGCGAGTCTCAGGAGCGTATGTCCGTTGTCATCGAGGCCAAGGACAAGGATGCGATGATGGCATTCTTCTCGCACTTCACCCAGTTCGGATTCTGGTCAGACATCATATTCCTCCTTGCAGGAACAATACTCACAATAGTTCTTCAGGCCTCGAGCGCGACAATGGCCATCACGATGCTCCTTGCCGCATCAGGTCTCATAGACTTCAAGCTTGCAGTGGCAATGGTCCTCGGAGAGAACATCGGAACCACCATCACTGCGAATATGGCGGCAGCTGTCGGTAACACATCTGCAAAGAGAGCAGCCAGGGCGCATACAGTGTTCAATGTATTTGGTGTTATTTGGGCACTCATACTTTTCCAGCCATTCTTGGCTTTGGTAGGTAAGATTATTGAATTGTTTGGCCTTCCTAATCCGGCAGCGCCTGGTTTCATTGTGCAAGACGCCACTTCATCACAAGGTACGGCTGCCTTGTATGGCCTTTCCATGCTTCATACTTTGTTCAATACTATCAATACTTTCATATTGATTTGGTTTACGGGGTATATTGAAAAATTGGT
>CALEJC010000262.1 GCA_937898205.1 uncultured Bacteroidales bacterium | reverse complement strand
GGCCTTTAGATAGTTTTTATGCAAAATTGCCGGCATACCAAGATATGTTTCTCCCGGTTTGCGCACATTTCCGATGATTCCTGACTTTGCACAGACTGTCGTGCGAGGGGCGATCTTCAAATGTCCGACAATTCCGACCTGTCCTGCAAAGATGCAACCTTCACCCACCTGAGTTGAACCCGCAATACCCGAAAGCGCAGCAATTGCTGTATTCTTTCCGACAACAACATTGTGGGCAATCTGACAGAGATTATCAATCCTTACGCCATCCTCAATGATGGTCGACTCCATAGGAGCCTTATCAACTGTGGTATTTGAGCCGATCTCCACATCATTGCCGATGATGACATTGCCCACGTGCTCTATCTTCTTCCAAGAGCCATCAGGCTGCTGGGCATTACCGAAGCCGTCATCACCGATCACACACCCGGCATGCAGGATAACCCTATCCCCGATAACCGTGCCCGGGAAGATGTGCACTCCGGGATATATGATACAATATGAACCGATCGTAACATCTTCTGCGATAGTCACATTGTTATATATCTTGCAGCATTCGCCGATTCTGGTCCTTTTGCCGATAGTCACATAGTCTCCGACATAGACTCTCTTGCCAAGCTTGGCTGAGCACGCGATGCGACAGCGACCACGATGACGCCTATATGCCTTGCGCTGATTTGTAACATAGTCAAGTAGCTCTGCAATAGCACTATAGGCATTCTCCACCTTTATCATGGTGCAATGCACTTCACTCTTAGGCTCAAAATCAGCATTTACCAGCAAGATTGAAGCCTTGCTGGTATATACATAATGCTCATATTTAGGGTTTGCAAAGAAACAAAGCTGTCCGCTCTTTCCATTTTCTATCTTTGCAAAACTAGAAACCTTGATATTTGGATCACCGACAACGGTGCCGTTTAAAACTTCTGCGAGTTGTTTAGCTGTAAATTCCATTTCCTATCTCTCTAAAAACGCCATCCGAAGCTCACTGCAACTGACACAAGTGTGTGATAGTTATGAATCTCTGGAGACAACGCATTAACCATTTCTCCATAGGCATTGAAGTTATCATAATCATAGTATGGGTAATATCTCTGAAGCGGATAGCAATTTGCCTTGATTACTGCATCTGCAAAGAAAGAACCGGAAGACGCATAACCGATACCAAAAGCAAAAGTCTCGCTTTTCTCATTGACTTTGTTATCTGAAACGAGATATCTTGCACCTGTATAATAGCTATCAAAGTAATCAAGATAGTCAGAAGCAAAAACATCCTCACCGAGGTCGTTCTGCCAATATCTCTCAGGGCTTGTCAAGAATGAGTAACCTGCTCTGACTGAGAACTGCGGAGTGACCCTATACTCTGCACCGATGCGCAATTCGTGACTTTGACCAGCAAAGTTCCTATTGGTTTCGTTGAGATCATAGAAAGGATCTTCCATGCCAAAATGATCATCATCAGCCATAAACCTCATCCCGCTGTAGTCTGTCATCTCATAATCCATGCTCCAAAGAACTCTATGTGCAAAAGTCCACGCAACACCAAGATTGATGACATAAGGAGAAACAAGATTGTACTCATAAGATCCGATAGGAGAGCTTGCACGGTCGTCAAACGAACTGTCAACAAAGCTGGTTGACGCAGAATACTGCCACTCTTCAGAAATTGAATAGATGGTTGGGGTCTGTATCGCGGCACCGAGTCTTAGATTCTTGCTTGGAAGGTAGATCACACCCAATTTTCCGTAAATTCCATCATAAGATGCGGCATAATCATAGACATAACTACCGCTATTGAAATATGTGGTTACTGATCCACCACCGTTGGCAGCAAATGAAATCGGGAAGTCTTCAGGTCGCTTTGCAGCCTCGATAAATGTCTCAGATACACTATATGTAGCTGAAGGCATGCCCATATTGACACCGACAAACAACTGATCCGATATGTTCATACCGAAGTTGAGGATCATGTCATCTTTTGTGCCATTTTTCACAACTACCGACCTCTGTGCCAAAGCACTTGGGACAAAGTGATTAAAATCCTCAAGAGCCTCTGAGACACCCACATAGTTATTGCCATTGCCATAAGACCCAAACATTCCGGCCTGGTAGGCAGTGAGGATATCCCATGACACGCTGCTACTCTCATAAGAATTATAGTCCTGAAGGATGAACTCATCCCAACCTGCTGCGCCAGCGGCAAACTCAGCAATTTTTGAAGTCTGCGAGTTCTCACCCAAAACGCTTGAGCTGTAGTTGAAATCTCTGGTCTGGTTGGAAACAAATGCAAAGCTGAATGACTTCACGCCACGGCTTCTACCGGTATTAAGGACAGTAGAGACACCGATATTTGGAAGTTTCATTTTTAATACCTACTTTCTTAAAATTTCAAACCATTTCTGGTCATACTGTGCAAAGCCTTCAAAATGTAGGTATTTCAACTTTACCCATTGAAAGCCATCGTTTTGAATCGGCAAAATGTCCGCAACCTTAAAATGCAAATATCCGGATGACTGTTTATCACTTGTCAGACAATCGATTACAAAATCCTTTAACAGATTTTTATCCTCTCCCATCAAATGCAATC
>CALEJC010000261.1 GCA_937898205.1 uncultured Bacteroidales bacterium | reverse complement strand
CCAGAAGGTCTCTGGCTCACAGGTCCCATCGAGCTCCTCAGCAACTGCGACCTTCATGTCACACCAAATGCAGTGATCATCTTTGATCCAAACCGCGACCTTTACCCAATCGTTGAAGTTGTTTTTGAAGGCCTTGACACTCGTCGTTGCGAGTCACCTATCCACGCAGTGGGAGCCAAAAACATCTCGATCACCGGCGGTGGCGTGATTGACGGCAGTGGCGAGAGCTGGAGAGTTGTCAAGAGAGAAAAGCTCACCCCTGGCCAGTGGAAAGACCTTGTCGCTTCAGGCGGCGTGGTGGTCAATGACCGTCTCTGGTACCCAGACGAGGGCTACGCAAAGGCTGCCAGCATCAGCAATATGAATGTTGCTCCGTCAAGCCTCAGCGAGGAGGAGTGGCAGGAGATCAAGAGCTTCCTCCGTCCAAACATGATCTCTATCCGCAATTGCGAGAATGTGCTGCTCGAAGACTGCACATTCCAGAATTCGCCTTGCTGGAATGTTCATCCTCTGATGAGCAAAAACATCATAATCAACCACGTACACATCCGCAACCCTCACTATTCGCAGAACGGCGACGCTCTGGATGTGGACAGCTGCGAGAACGTCATCATCGTCAATTCAATCTTTGATGCCGGCCATGACGCAATCTGCATCAAGTCAGGCAAGGACGAAGACGGCAGACGCAGAGCACGCCCATGCAAAAACCTCATCGTTGACAATTGCACCGTTTACCACGGACACGGTGGTTTTGTGGTAGGTAGCGAGATGAGCGGCGGCGTGGAGAACATCAAGGTTTCAAATTGCCGATTCCTCGGCACAGATGTAGGTCTCCGCTTCAAGAGCACGAGAGGCCGTGGCGGTGTGGTCAAGAACATACACATCAGCGACATCTACATGAAGGATATCGTTGCCGACGGCATCCTTTTTGACCTTTTCTATGGCGGCAAGTCAGCAGTAGAGGCAGCAGGTGACGACGCAAAGACATTTGGCACTCCGGCCGTCCCTGTAGACGAGACCACTCCTGAGTTCCGCGACATCTACATCCAGGATGTATACTGCAACGGAGCCGGCAGAGCGATGCTCTTCAACGGACTTCCTGAGATGCCGGTGAGCAACATCAACATCACCAACTGCACAATCACGGCAGATACAGGTATCGATATCCGCAACTCACAGGACATCAAGCTTGAAAACGTCAAGTGCTACCCTAAGGAGGGAGAGCCTGTCAAGACATATAAAGTGAAAAATTTTAGCAACAACTGATATGAAAAGATTTTTGATCGCCATTGCAGCACTTGCAACTCTTGTTTCTTGTGCAGAAAAGACAACCCCTATGTCTGTACAGATGGTTGACTCACAGATGTCACGCTGTCCGGATGCAACATATCTCGACTATGCCGAGGGACGTCTCAAGTGGAGCTACACTCCGGGACTGGAGCTCAAGGCTTTTACCGATGTCTATGAGGCCTACGGCAATCAGGCAATTTATGATTATGTCTACAACTGGTATGACCAGATCGTCAATGAAGACGGTACAATCAAGACCTACTCAGTAGAGAAATACAATGTAGACCTCATCTGCCCTGGCAGATCACTCTTCTACTTCTACGACAAGACCGGCGACGAGAAGTTCCGCAAAGCCATCGAGCTTCTCAAGTCTCAGCTTGACAACCACCCAAGGACCGAGGCCGGAGCATTCTGGCACAAGCTCATCTACCCTCATCAGGTATGGCTTGACGGTGTCTACATGGCGTCTCCTTTCTATGCAGAATATGCAGTGCGCTACCTTGAGGGTGAAGAGCAGACCAAGGTATTTGACGAGATCATTACAGAGTTTGAGGTAGCGGCCAAGTACACATACGATCCTGCAACCAAGCTTTATCGTCACGCTTGGGACGAGTCCAAGAGCATGTTCTGGTGCAATCCTGAGACAGGACAGAGCCAGCACTGCTGGGGTCGCGGATTTGGTTGGTATACAATCGCTATCGTTGACGTCCTCGATTATCTCCCGGCAGACTACGCAGGACGTGAGGTGCTCATCAACATCCTTCAGAAGATCTGCGCTGAGCTTCCTAAGTGGGCAGACCCTGAGACAGGAGTATGGTATCAGGTGCTTGACCAGCCTGGCAGAGAAGGCAACTATCTTGAAGCAACCTGCTCAGCCATGTTTACTTATGCCTACCTCAAGGCTGTGAGACGCGGCTACATCGACCAGAGCTACAAAGAGTATGCTGTCGACCTCTATGACAAGCTTGTAAAGACCTTCATTTCAACTGACGAGCAGGGCCGCATCAGCCTTGAGCAGTGCTGCTCAGTAGGTGGTCTTGGCGGATCAAACAACCGTATGGGCGACTATGCATACTACCTCAGCGAGCCTATCCGTCCAAACGACTCAAAGGGTGTAGGTCCATTTATCTGGGCTTCCCTTGAAATAGAACAACTCAAATAATATCAATAACTTAAAACTTAATTATTATGGCAATGTCATTTTCACTTGAAGGAAAGAACGCCTGGATTACAGGTGCTTCCTATGGTATCGGTTTCAACATCGCAAAGGCTTTTGTTGCTGCCGGTGCTAAGACTATCATTTTCAACGATATCAACGAAGAGTTCCTCCAGAGAGGTCTCGATAACTACAAAGCCAACGGCATCGAGAACGTAAAGGGTTACGTTTGCGACGTTACAAATGAGGAGCAGGTTAAGGCTCTCGTAGAGAAGATTCACGAAGAAGTGGGCCAGATTGACATCCTCGTCAACAACGCAGGTATCATCAAGCGCATCCCTATGCACGAGATGAAGAGATCAGAGTTCCAGCAGGTTATCGACATCGACCTCGTAGGTCCGTTTATCTGCTCAAGCGCTGTGCTTCCTGAGATGATGGAGCGCCGCAAGGGTAAGATCATCAACATCTGCTCTATGATGTCTGAGCTCGGTCGTGAGACTGTTTCTGCATATGCTGCTGCCAAGGGTGGTCTCAAGATGCTCACTCGCAACATCTGCTCTGAGTATGGTGAGTACAACATCCAGTGTAACGGTATCGGCCCTGGTTATATCGCAACTCCACAGACAGCTCCACTCCGCGAGCGTCAGCCAGACGGAAGCCGTCATCCATTTGATTCATTTATCTGCGCCAAGACTCCGGCAGGTCGTTGGCTTGAGCCAGAGGAGCTTGCAGGTCCTGCAGTATTCCTCGCAAGTGAGGCTTCTGACGCCGTTAACGGCCACATCCTCTATGTAGACGGAGGTATCCTCGCATACATCGGAAAACAACCAGCTTAATCTCTGTCAGATATGTCAAAAATCAATTGCCAAGTACGTCAGGCGTCAAGCAATATCGACGCCAAGCATTACGATACCGAGCGCATCCGCCAGGAATACCTCGTGCAGAACATCATGGTTGCTGACGAGATCAATATGGTTTACTCAATGATTGACCGCATCATCGCAGGTGGTGCAGTACCGGTAAATGAGGACCTTACTCTCACAGCTCCTGAGATCCTCCGCGCAGACTATTTCACTCAGCGCCGCGAGGTGGGCATCATCAATGTAGGTGGTGCCGGTACAGTTGTAGTGGGTGATGAGGAGTACCACATCGAGTACAAGGAAGCTCTCTATGTTGGTAGAGGCAACCGTCACATCACTTTCAAGAGCGACTGCCCTGAGAAACCAGCTCACTTCTACTTCTGCTCTGCCAATGCTCACAAGGAGACAGGCGTAAAGAAGGTTAGCAAGGCTGACGCAGTGGTTATGCACCTCGGTTCTCTTGAGGAGTCTAACGAGCGCACAATCAACCGTCTTCTCGTTAAGGAAGTTGTGCCAAGCGTGCAGCTTCAGATGGGTATGACTGAGCTTGCTCCTGGCAGCACATGGAACACAATGCCAGCTCACACTCACGATCGTCGTATGGAGGTTTACTTCTACTTTGAGGTTCCGGAGGATGCAGCTGTGTGTCACTTTATGGGTGAGCCACAGGAGACTCGTCACATCTGGATGCACAATGAAGAGGCAGTTATCTCTCCACAGTGGAGCATCCACTCAGCTTGCGCTACCCGCAACTATACATTTATCTGGGGTATGTGCGGCGAGAACGACGACTACAACGATATGGATTGGTGCGCAACTAAAGATCTTAAGTAATAATGAAGAAACTTATACTTTTTGCTCTTGTAGCAACACTTGGCCTTTCTGCTTGTGCTCCTAAGGAGCAGGAGTCAAAGGTACTCGCACGTCCGGTGCCTGAGAGAATGGACGACTTCGTATTTGAGAACAATCTCATCGCCGGCCGTTTCTATGGCGAGGCCATCGAAGGCAACCCTACTTCTCCTGGTATTGACATCTGGGTCAAGCTCCCTGGCAAGCTCGTAGCCAATGAGTGGTATGCTGCTGCAACAGGCGAAGGTGGCGATCCTGATTACTATCATCGCAACCACGACGGCAAGGACTGCTACAAAGTATCAGTCAGCCTTGGCGGTGGCGGTTCAGTGCCATACATCGGCGGTCAGCTTTGCTTCCCTCCAACCAACTACCGTGCTTCTGAGATTGTAGAGCAGACTCCTGAGAAGGTTGTCTTTACTCTCAGCTATCCGGAGTGGCAGGTGGGCGAGGTTGCAGTTGCTCTCGTCAAGAAGATCACAGTAGAGGCAGACACATATTTCTGCAAGGTTGAGGACGTTTACACATTCTCAGGCGCAGAGACTATCGAGGTTGCTGCCGGTCTCTTCCGTCACCCATCACAGGGTACTATCCAGGCTGAGAAGACATTTGCTCACGGCTATGCAGTGTGGGAGAATGCTTCTGACCAGAGCGTTGAGCCAGAGGATGGTATGCTTGGCGTGGCTGTCGTAGCTCCAGAGTCAGACAGCGTGTGCGTGACTGAAGACGAGACTCACGGACTTTGCATCAAGACTGTTAAGTCAGGTGAGACATTTACCTACTACTACGGTTCATGCTGGTCTAAGGGCGACATCAAGACTGCTGAGGACTGGTTTGCTCTCGTTGAGAAGATCTAATCCACTTTCTATAAACAAGAAAAGGATGGCTATTACTAGCCATCCTTTTTTGTTTTCACTTTCCATCCTTCTCACTCCCTTTGGCGCCTCTCGTGTGCGCCAGAGGCCGTTTTTGTCCACAAGTGCCTCGTCAATGCGCCTCTCGTGTGCGGAGCCTAGCCGATTTGCCCCCATCAGCCTCGCGAAACCACCTCTTGTGTGCGCTGGGGGCCGTTTCCGCACACAAGAACCAGTTTTTGTTGCGGAATGGCAACTGGCTCCGACCGGGTACGGCCTTCGGCCTATCCTTCCCGGCCTTGTCGGCCGGGCCCC
>CALEJC010000260.1 GCA_937898205.1 uncultured Bacteroidales bacterium | reverse complement strand
CTCTATTATCAACCCAATCGTGCGGTTCATGCCTGGAAAACCCAGCTGACTTTTCAAGATGCGATGCCCACACAAGACCTGAGCATGCATATCGATGAAACCCTGATCTGTCTTTACACATAGATTTGTGGCACCCACCCTCTCACACTCAGGACTGAGGATATCTGCTTTTTGAAAAGCATCACCCTTAAACGGAGCTGTGACGTTGATTGCCTTATAGCCCTCAAGGAAGGTCTGCCATGCAAGAGCAAAATCATCTGTTTCGATGAGTTCATAGGCAAAGCGGCCATCATAGGCTGCAGAAAAAAGACGCGGGCTGAGCGAATGTGCTATCGGGTAGCCGATAAGTGCAAATTTATCCATTGCGTTGTCTGACTGATTCGTATAAAAGGACGGCGGCAGATACTGAAACGTTGAGCGAATCCACCATCCCCAGCATAGGGATGCGGATATGAGCATCTGCGGCTTTGCGCCACACATCACTCAAACCTGTAGACTCTGTGCCCATCACGAGTGCTGTGCCCCGTTTCATGTCAATATCGTAGTATAGTTCCGAATCCTGAAGCTGTGCCGTAAGGATACGGATGCCTTTGCTTTGCAGAAAGGCGATTGCTTCTTCGCTGCCACATGCCACTGTCGGCACACTGAAGGCGGCACCAAGAGACGCGCGGATGAGGTTGGGGTTAAAAAGGTCCGTGAGCGGATCGCACACCAGCAGCGCATCGGCTCCGGCAGCATCACAGGTCCTGAGGATAGCACCCAGGTTGCCCGGCTTCTCAACGCTCTCCAGGACCATGATCAGCGGGTTGTCAGAGAGATTGAGGTCTTCCAGCTTCAAGGTCTTGCTTTTAACCTCAGCTATAACACCCTCAGTGCCTTCACGATAGGCGATCTTGGCATAGAGTTCCTTGCTGACATAAAAGCACTTGCATCCTTGTGGCAACTCCACCTCTGCTGCTATCTCAGGACACACAAAAACAGTGTCCGCTTCATAGCCGGCAGCTATGCAACGCTCCAGCTCTCTAATGCCTTCTACCACAAACAAAGACTCCTTGCGCCGCTGAGAAGACTTCTGCTGCAACGCCAGGAGTGCCTTTATCTTAGGATTTGAACTTGATGTGATGATCTCAATCACTATTGCTGCTCTTGTTGTTGTTCTTCTTTTTTCTTAAGGATCTTCTCAGGCTTCATCTGAGGGAAGAAGAGGACATCCTGAATTGTCGTCTGACCTGTCATAAACATTGTCAGGCGGTCGATACCCATTCCAAGACCTGATGTAGGAGGCATGCCGTATTCGAGTGCACGCACAAAGTCCATATCGATATACATAGCCTCATCGTCGCCCTTGCTCTTGAGACGGGCCTGCTCCTCAAACCTCTCAAGCTGATCTACAGGATCATTGAGCTCCGAGTAGGCGTTGGCAAGCTCCTTACCACACACAAAGAGCTCAAATCTCTCAGTGAGGCCAGGGTTGTTGCGGTGACGTTTGGTGAGTGGAGACATCTCCACAGGATAATCTGTAATGAATGTAGGCTGGATGAGCTTATCCTCGCAATAGTCTCCAAAGATGGCATCGATGAGCTTACCCTTGCCCATAGATGGCTCAGTCTTGACATTGAGCTGCTTGCAGCACTCTCTGAGAGCATCCTCATCCATCTCGCTCACATCTACTCCTGCATACTCCTTGATGGCGTCAAGGATAGGGAGTCTGCGATATGGACCGGCGAAGTCTACTTCGTGCTCACCGATCTTGACCTTGGTTGTGCCGTTGACATTGTTGGAAACCTTTTCGAGCATCTTCTCGATAAACGACATCATCCAATTGTAGTCCTTGTAGGCCACATAGATCTCCATGCAGGTAAACTCAGGATTGTGAGTCTTGTCCATGCCCTCATTGCGGAAATCCTTGGCAAACTCATATACTCCGTTGAAACCGCCCACGATGAGTCTCTTGAGGTAGAGTTCATTGGCGATGCGCAGATACAGAGGAATATCCAAAGCATTGTGATGAGTGATGAAAGGACGGGCTGTAGCACCACCAGGGATACTCTGAAGAATAGGAGTCTCAACCTCGAGACAGCCGGCTTCGTTGAAGTATTCGCGCATAGTAGCTACAATCTTGGCTCTCTTGATAAATACTTCCTTAACCTGCGGATTGATGATGAGGTCCACATATCTCTGACGATATCTGAGCTCAGGATCGGTCACAGCGTCAAATACCTGTCCGTCCTGCTCCTTGACGATAGGAAGCACCTTGAGCGACTTGCTGAGGACAGTGAGCTCCTTTGCGTGCACACTCAACTGACCTGTCTGAGTAATGAATGCAAAACCTTTGATACCGATGATGTCGCCGATGTCAAGAAGCTTCTTCCACACAGTATTGTACATGGTCTTGTCCTCTCCCGGGCAGATCTCATCGCGGTTGACATAGATCTGGATGCGTCCGCTCTCGTCCTGAAGCTCGCCAAATGAGGCTGCGCCCATGATGCGGCGGCTCATCAGACGTCCGGCGATGCACACTTCGGAGAAGTTGCCCTTAGTCTCGTCGTAACCTTCTGTAATTTCGGCTGCACTTGCGTTAACCGGATACTCTGCTGCTGGATAAGGCTCAATGCCTAATTCGCGGAGCTTGTTCATCGACTCTCTGCGCAGGAGTTCCTGCTCGCTATACTCAATATTGCTCATATTTTATGCTTTAAATATTTCTTTTCTACAATTCCACAAAGATAGCAAAAATTCAAAATTGATAAATGGAAATTATTGCTTAACTTTGCCTTAATATGGCCAAGAATTGCAGATGGATACTTAAAGAAGCTGCTGACGCTGAAAAGGTGGGCAGACTGGCGACAGAGGTGGGCATTGACAAAGTGCTTGCAGATCTGCTCGTCAAGCGTGGCGTAAACAGCTTTGAGGAGGCCCGTGCATTCTTCCGTCCTAGTCTTAAAGACCTTCATGATCCTTTCCTGATGAAGGATATGGACATCGCCGTAGAGAGACTCCACCGAGCTATCACCTCCGGAGAGAAGATCCTGATTTATGGAGACTATGATGTCGATGGCACCACTGCCGTGGCTCTGGTCTACTCGTTTGTCCATCGTTTCACTAAAAACGTGGATTTCTATATCCCTGACAGGTATGACGAGGGTTATGGTGTCTCATATAAGGGCATTGATTGGGGTTCAGAGGGCGGATTCTCGATCATCATCACACTCGACTGCGGCATCAAGGCCATTGACAAGGTCGCCTATGCCCGAAGCAAAGGGCTGGATATGATCATCTGCGACCACCACCTCCCTGAAGAGACTCTCCCTCAGGCCATTGCAGTGCTTGACCCTAAAAGAGAAGATTGCACCTATCCATTTGATGACCTGAGCGGATGTGGCGTGGGATTTAAGCTTGTCCAAGCCTATGCCCAGCAATATGGAGTTGATTTTGAGAGCCTTATCCCCCTTCTGGACATCCTCGCCGTGAGCATCGCGTCTGATCTCGTATCGATGGTGGGAGAAAACCGAGTGCTTGCACATTATGGTCTCAAGCAGATCAACGAGAGCCCTTGCAAAGGTCTGCTCGCGATGATTCAGCTTTCCAATGTCGAGCCGGGACACGTCACTGTGGATGACATAGTCTTCAAGATCGGCCCTCGCATCAACGCTGCCGGACGCATGGATTCCGGACGTCTTGCTGTAGAGTTGCTCAAGGCAACAGACATGACCACTGCGCTCAGCATCGGAGAGCAGATCAACGAGAGCAACAACGAGCGCAAAAACATTGACAGGGAGATCACTCAAGAAGCTCTCGAGATGGCTCAAAACAACCCGATCAGTCCTGATGTCACGATAGTCTATAACCCTCGCTGGAACAAGGGCGTTGTGGGCATCGTTGCGTCTCGTCTTGTGGAAGCATACTACAGACCGGCGATAGTGCTCACCAAGTCCAACGGATTCATCACAGGATCAGCCAGAAGCATCGGTGGATTTGACCTTTATGAAGCCATTGAGAGTTGCGCTGACCTGCTTGAAAACTTCGGCGGTCACATATATGCTGCCGGACTCACTCTGAGAGAAGAAAATTTTGAGGAGTTTACAAAACGCATCTCAAAGTTTATCGAGGGCAGGATTACCAAGGAGATGCTGGTCCCTGTCGTGGATGTCGATGCAAAGTTGGATTTTGCTCAGATCACGCCTAAGTTCTTCCGCATACTCAAGCAGTTCCAGCCTTTTGGACCAGGCAACAACAACCCTGTATTTATGACTGAAAATGTCTACGACGCAGGCACAGGACGCAAAGTAGGAGCCGGCGGGCTTCACATGAAGCTGGACCTGATACAGGAGACACAGCCATATCACCAGATTCCATCCATCGCTTTCAACATGGCAGAGCATTATGACTATATCAGAGAGGGCAACCCTATCGATATATGCTATGCGATTGTTGAAAACTACTACAGGGGTAATTCTTCGATACAGCTCCGCCTGCGCGATCTGAGAGAGAGGGACGAGGACATCCTCTAGCCGATGATCCGGCGACAATTTTCCTTATCTATAGCCAGCTGCTCCTTGAGAGCGTCGATGGAGTCAAAGCGTTTCTCGTCACGAAGACGCTCAAGGAACTGAACTTCAATATCAAGACCATAGATATCCTCCGAGAAGTCAAATATGTGAGTTTCAATAATATCGCCCACATTGGTCATGCCATAGAAACTCCTGTCCTCAAAAAGCACGCGGCTGAGATATGCTCCTCGTTTAGGATAGATTTTCAGCGGATCGTAGAGATTCATATTTGCAGTCGGGAAGCCGAGTTTCCTTCCCAGCTGCTTGCCGCCCACAACCACTCCGCTAAGCGAATATGGGCGATTGAGCATCTTCGCTGCCAGCTTCGCATCACCTGCACACAGCGCTTCTCTGATTTTGGTAGAGCTCACAGCTACATCCCCAAGAAGATAAGGTTCCACCACCTGCACTTGCAGACCAAGCTCCTTTGCAATCGGGACAATCTGCTCAGGCACAAGTCTGTCACTGCCAAGACGGTTGTCGTAGCCAAGCACCAGCATTGTGCCGGCATAGCGATTGATGATGATTTCCTGCAGATATTGACGTGCGCTCATCTGCGCAAAGCTCCTGGAGAACTCAAGCATCTCCACTCTATCCACCCCTGATGTTTTTAGAAGAGCGTCTTTCTCGCGGGGCGAAGAGAGAAGACGAAGCTGCCTGGCATCCTGCTGCAAAACAGCTCGCGGGTGCTTGGCAAATGTAATAACAATCGCCTCCTCAGCTCTTGAAGCGGCCGAGGAGACGAGTGTATCTATAACTTTCCGGTGTCCGAGGTGGACACCATCAAAAAATCCTGTTGCTATTATAGCCATTTAACAAGTGGAAGATCCTGACGATGTGGAAGTCTTGGATTCTTAGGGTAGATGCGGGTACCGACCTGGTACATGCCTGAGTGCTCAGGGAGCACCTCTACCTGATAAGTTGCCTTACCATCCTCATACTTAACCATCACAAGCTCTGAGACGTTCTGGATATGGAGCTCTCCCTTTGCATCTGAAGCGCTGAATACGATCTCAACGCCCACATCCTCCGGTTTGAGACGACCAAGGTCCAGAACCACCTCACACTTCATCTTGTTGCTAGCTGTGAGCACATAAGAAGGATCCGGCTGAGCATAAGATACCACACGGATATTATTCCACTCATTC
>CALEJC010000259.1 GCA_937898205.1 uncultured Bacteroidales bacterium | reverse complement strand
CGGCCGCTGGTGCACACGAGAGGCCGTTTTGCGAGGCTGATGGGTGCAGAAACGACCTCCAGCGCACACGAGAGGCGGAATGGCAACTGGCTCCAGGCGGGCGTAGTCGTCCGCGACTCGTGAGCGGAAGGGGCCCGGCCGACAAGGCCGGGAAGGATAGGCCGAAGGCCGTACCCGCTCGGAGTCAGTGGCCTTCCGCGACAACAAAACTGGTTCTGGTGTGCGGAAAAAGCTTCCAGCGCACACGGGAAGCGTTTTCGCGAGGCTGATGGGGGCGGATGCGTGCCTTGGTGCACACAGGTGGTGGCTTCAGGTGGCTGATGGGTGCAGAAACGGCCTCCAGCGCACACGGGAGGTGCGAAGGATAGCGTACAGTCGGCCTAATGCAGAGTTATGCCTTGCCTATTTTCTGAATAAATGCGGAACGAATTCTGCGAGGCATCTTCTCCAGGTGAGCCATTCGTGGGCTGTGCCTTGAGACTCGTAGTAGGTGCAGTTGATGCCTGCGTCATTGAGCATCTGGCTGATGCGCTTGCTGCCCATGTTTTCTTCTGTACCCATGCCCATAAAGAGGTAGTGTACCTTCTTGTTAAACTCTTTAGGGTCAGCAAATACTCCGTCATAGACTTCGCTCACCTTAGCCCCTGGGCTAACGAAAATCGCTCCGCTGAAAGAACCGATATATGAAAACTTATCAAGGTTTCTTAATGTGGTCTCAAATGTCTGGTGTCCTCCCCAAGAGAGGCCTGCCATCGCTCTGTGCTCTCGGTCAGCCTTTGTGCGGAAAGTCTTGTCGATAAACGGAATGATGTCCTGAATGAGGATCTTAGGGAAGGTTGCTCCAAATGCCGCGCGTGCTGCATTTGGGTCCTCGCCCTTCTTGGGACGGAAATGGATGCCGCAGTTGCCGCTGTCCATCACGATGATCATCGGCTCACATTTGCCTTGGGCGATGAGGTTATCCATGATGTGGTTGGCCTTTCCTTGCTTGCTCCAACCTGTCTCGTCTTCGCACATGCCGTGCTGGAGATAGAGCATAGGATAGCGTTTGCGAGGCTTCTGGTCATATTCTGCAGGGGTGTAGACCATGCAGCGGCGGAATTTCTTCTCAAACTCTGACCAGTAGACAACCGAACGCACATCACCGCGTGGCACATTTGGCTGTGGACGATAATAATCTCCCTCCGGACCTTCCGGAATCTCTATCATGCTGGAGCGTCCGTAGCTGCCGCAGTATGTGTCTGTGTTGATGTCTGTTACTGTGACGCCGTCAACCACAAAGTTGTAGAAGTGCGGGCCGACTACAAGAGGCTTGGTGATGGCATACCACCAGCCGTCTGCATCTTTCTCCATTGTGTGCTTTCCCTGAAGATCCAGATAGACTTCCTGGGCTTGAGGAGCATAGACACGGAAATATCCGCGTCTTTCTGCATCGACTCTAGGATACTCGCGCTCAAAGAGTGCAGTTTCCGAGATGGTTGTGCCTTCTGGAATCGGGCGGGATTGGCCAAAGGCTACCAAGGTAAGACCAAGGCAGAGAGCGGTAATAAGAAATCTTTTCATATTATATTAGAATAGTGTTGGCTCTTCTATCTCTTCAAGAGAGAAATCGTCCAGATCCTCAGGTAGCTCAATCTCTTCAGGAAGATCTATCTCGATGGCTTCTTGCACCTCTTCCTCTTCCTGCTTGATGAGCGGCTCGACAAAACGCACGGACTTTACATCAGGTTTATTGCTGCACTTCTTGCCCTTGGCTGTGACACCCTTCTTGGCAATCCACTCTGAAGCATCTACCAGCTCAGATGGCTTGTCAGGGATGGCCCAGATGACCTCATATTGAGGGTACTTGTCATCACTGAGCTCCACAAGATGAGATTTAGGCGCATCCGAAATAAAGCTCATAGGAGTGTTGTCGCTCACTGTAAATGAGAACCTCTTGACATAGAAGCTCTTGGATGCTCCATCGTAGTAAAGCGCTGTAAATGTCTTGTTTGGATCAAACTTCTCGATGCGGAGGAGGTCTCCCTGGTAGCGGTTGACAAGCTCAAAAGAGGTTGTGTACCAGGTGCCGTTTTTGAAGATTGCAAGCACCTTGTCGTTGTCCTCAAACTTGCCGAGATAGAGCCCGTGACCTTCATCATTGAGCTTCTGGATGTCTGTGTCAAACCAGATGTCTTTACCTTCAATGGTGCTGATGCCTCTGCTCTTGAGGCTGATGTTGCGGATGACGTTTTTGGTCACGAGGTTGCCTCGTGCGGTCTTGCTCTTGATGCCAAGCTGAGAGAAGTCATACTCCATGCTTGTCTTCTTGAGCTTTGGCTTTGGTCGGAGCTGGATCTTTACCACCTCTGCCTCACCGTTGTGGTTGGCGGTAAACCACTCTATCCTGCTGCCCTCAACTCCGGTAGTGATGTCATATTCCTTGTCGCGAGTTACAGAAGTAACGGCAAATCTCTTGGCGTAGTAGATGCTGCTCTTGCCTTCGCGATAGATTACATTATAGATGGTGCGGTTGTCGCCACGGTTGAAGATGCCGACATATAGAAGGTCCTTGCCGAAGAAGGCCTTGTCTTCTACTTTGGTGATGCGATATTTTCCGTCTTTTGAAATGACGATGATTTCAGAAAGGTCGGAGCAGTCGCAGATATATTCGCCCTTGTCGTCACGCTTCAGGCCGATGCCCACAAATCCCTCTGCGAGGTTGGCATAGAGCTTAGCGTTGTTGTTGACCACCTTGGTTGCTGCAATTGTCTCAAAACCAGTGATTTCTGTGTGGCGAGGGAAGTCCTTGCCATATTTTTTCTTGAGGCCTTTGAACCAGTTGATGGTAAACCTGTCGATATGCTCAATATTGTCCTGGATGCGACGCATCTCTTCCTCGATGGCATAGATCTTCTCTTCGTTGGCCTTGGCGTCAAACTTGGAAATCTTGCGCACAGGTTTCTCGACGAGTTTGTGGATGTCCTCCATCACAATCTCTCTCTTGAGGAGATCCTGGTAGAGTTTCATCTGGGCAAAGATGTCTTCCAACTGGGTGTTCCAGTCCTTCTGGTCGTGCTCAAGGACTTTATAGATGCGGTTTTCAAAGAAGATGCGTTCGAGTGAACTATAGTGCCAGTCGGCTTCTAGCTCGCCGAGCTTGATCTTGAGCTCCTGAAGCAGCAGGTCTCTTGTGTGGAATGTGCTGTATTCCAGGATGTCGTTGACTGAGAGGAATGCCGGCTTGTTGTCGCGGATCACGCAGGCATTAGGCGAAATGTTACATTCGCAGTCGGTAAATGCATAAAGCGCGTCAATTGTCTTGTCCGGCGACACGTCGTTTGGAAGGTGGATGAGGATCTCGACCTTGTCGGTGGTCATATCCTCTATCTTCTTGATCTTGATCTTGCCCTTGTCCTTGGCTCTAAGGATGGATTCGATCAGGTCACCGCTATATTTTCCATATGGAATCTCTGTGATTGCGATGGTGTTTTTGTCGACAGTATTTGCAACAATATCTCCTATATTCGGTTCTCAGATGCTGTATGATGATGTACTGAATAAGGAAGGCAGATATTATGGCGAGATTCTGATGATAGTCCTGATTATTGCAGGTGTTTCATTTGCGTCAATGGTAATCAAAATCGGGTTTGGTGTTGTAAACTCTATTGTTGTTCCTAAAGTTATTCACAAGCTCAGAGTAAATACCTTCTCGGCTATGCAGACACTTTCATTGAGCTTTTTTACAAGCAAACAGACCGGTTCATTGATGTCAAGAGTTGACAGAGATAGTGAAAATATTTACTGGTTCTTCTGTGATATAGTACCTTATGGTGTAAAAAACATAATCAGCTTATTTGTAATTGCTGGTATTATGTTCTATATGAGCCCGTTGCTATCAACTGGCATAATTACAACGATTATTCTCATTCACGTTATTCAGACAAAATTCTATCGTTCTCAGAGAAAGCTATACAGAAGATATGATGTTGCTCAGAGAAGTGCAAACGCTGTATTGTCTGATGTTATGAACGGTCAACGTGTTGTTAAGGCGTTTGCAAAAGAAGACCACGAAATAAAAAGATA
>CALEJC010000258.1 GCA_937898205.1 uncultured Bacteroidales bacterium | reverse complement strand
AGAACCACTGACCGCTCTCCTTGGCCTTTCTGGCGATGATCAGGTAATCACCGGGCTCAGCGTGGAGATAGCGGCTCTCCTGCCAATCCACAGCCACATCCTTGATAAACTGGAACGCATCCATGTGCTCGCTGTAGTGCTCAGGAGTGTCGGCTGCCATCTGAAGAGGAGAATACATGGTGAGGTAGAGACCGAGCTGGTTGGCGATGGTCGCATTGACCCAGGAGTCGTTGCCACACCACTCTTTGAGGTTCTGCTCAAAGATGCCAGGGGTATAGTCCATAGGACCACCATTGAGGCGGGTAAACGGAAGGATGGTTGTGTGCTTAGGTCCGATGCCTCCAAATGCCTGGTACTCAGTGCCCATAGCGGACTCGTTGCCGATGAGGTTAGGCCAGGTGCGGCAGAGACCGGTAGGACGCACGGCTTCGTGTGCATTGACTGTGATCTTGTGCTTTGCAGCTTCTGTCACTGCATAGAGATAGTGGTTGACCATCCACTGTCCGTAGTGGTATTCGCCACGAGGAAGGATGTCGCCTACATAGCCGGACTTGACAGAAGTGTAGCCATACTCGTTCATCAGATCGTAGGCTGCTTCCATGTGTCTCTCGTAGTTGCGCACCGAGCTTGAAGTCTCGTGAGGCATCACAAGACTGATGCCCTTGGAGTGAGCATAGTCGTTGAGAGCCTTGATGTCAAAATCTGGATATGGTGTCTGGAAATCAAATACATAGTCCTTGCTGCAGTTGGCCCAGTCTTCCCAGCCGATGTTCCATCCTTCTACAAGGAGAGCATCAAATCCGTGTTCTGCTGCAAAATCGATATAGTAGCGCACTCTGTCGTTGTTGGCGCTGTGACGGCCGTGTGGCTTGGCTGTGCTGTAGTCAAACTCGCCGAGCTTCACCGAAGGCACGTCTGTATATGACCAAGAGCCTTTTCCTGCGATCATCTCCCACCATACGCCCATATACTTGACAGGCTTGATCCAGCTCACGTCCTCGATTGCACAAGGCTCGTTGAGGTTGAGCACAAGGCGGCTTGCAAGCTGCTCTTCAGCGCTTTCTGCTACCTGGATAGTCCTCCAAGGGGTGTTGCAAGGAGTCTGCATATAGCCCTTCCAGCCCTGTGCGTCAGGGGTGAGCCAAGAGCGGAGACTATGATTCTTGCCATCCACGAGAAGATGCATGCAAGGATAGTTGACAAGAGCCGCTTCGTGGATATTGATATACAGACCGCTGTCTGACTTCATCTGCAGCGAGGTCTGCACGCCGCTGGTGCTGAATGGAGTCTGAGAGCTGTTGCCACGGAGGAAATTGCGGAAGTTCTTCTCAATCTCGGAGAGACGGCACTCCTCGTATTCATACTCCTGGGTGTCGTAGTCGCCAGGAATCCACCATGCAAAGCAGTCTTCAGCCATCGCAAACTCTGTGAGCTCTTCTTTGATCACAAAGTATACTAGATCCTGGTCCTGAGGGAACTCATATCTAAATCCCAGACCGTCGTCAAAGAGGCGGAAGCGGATATTGAGAAGGCGGTTGCTGTCTTTCTGCTTGAGCTGCACGAGAAGCTCGTTGTAGTGGCTGTGGATTGTGCTTTCCTCGCCCCACACAGGAGTCCAGTCCTCTTCAAAGCTATCAGTTGCGGTGCCCACGAGCTCAAAGTTTCTGTCAAAATTGAACCCCGGCTTGACATCCGATTTGGTCACATTGCTGCCTTCAAAATTGAGCTGCTCTGCTTTTACTGTGCCTCTCATGTCGAAGCCAAGGCGGCTAGGGAGGACAACCTCTGTATCCTTGTGCTTGAGGGAGTACTTAGGCACGCCTCCTTCAAGGATGAAGTTCATGGTGAGCTCTCCGTCAGGAGAAGCAAGTGTGGCAGTGTCTGTGATTTCTGCCTTTGGGCTACAGGCGGTAAGCGCAACAGCCAGCATCAGAACTAACTTTTTCATTATTTGAATTCTACTACGATTGATGATTTAGCAGGAATAACGCAGTTTTCAGGATTGAATTTCTCTCCTGTGGTCACAACTCTGCCTTCGCCCTTGAGAGTGCCGGTGATTTCTGCATAATCAGCCCAAGGAAGGGTGCGTGGAGCTTCGTTGTTGTTGAGATAGACAAATGCAGCTTCATCGTCTGTGTAGCGGAAGTATGCATAGGTGTTGTCTCTGGTGAGGAAGTG
>CALEJC010000257.1 GCA_937898205.1 uncultured Bacteroidales bacterium | reverse complement strand
CTGGAAGGTTTTGAAGTATTATGGGCCTGCCTATGTAACTGCTTTAGGCACAATGTCTTCTGCTGCTACCCTTGGCGTCGCGCTGAAGTGTGCTCACAAGAGCCCTGTGCTTCGCAAGGAGATCAGCGATGTGACTGTGCCTCTATTTGCCAACATCCATCTTTGTGGCTCAATCCTGACCGAGACCGTTTTTGTCATGACAGTGTCACAGCTGCTTTACGGCTCGATGCCGAGCTTCTGGACACTCGCGCTGTTTATTCTGATGCTTGGCCTTTTTGCAATCGGTGCACCCGGCGTCCCTGGCGGAACAGTGCTGGCATCATTGGGCTTGATTATCTCCGTGCTTCAGTTTGACGAAACTGGCACAGCATTGCTCCTTACTATCTTTGCGCTTCAGGATAGCTTCGGTACTGCCTGCAACGTCACCGGAGATGGTGCATTGACCCTTATCACAGACACCTTTGAACGAAAAATGAAGAAATAATTTATGGGCATTTTTGGGAAGTTGTTTAAGAAAAACGATTCAGCCAAAATGGCTGATATCCCGAGTATCCCGACTCTGACTGCTACTCCATCACGTCCGGACTATGCTCCTGCACCACAGCAGCCGGAACTCTCTGACGAAGAAGAGCGGATGCTAGCCTATGCATGGGAGACTTTTGAATCGCCATCATCAACAATTCAGTCTTTAAGAAAAGCACTTCTGTATCTGTATCAACTTATGGATAAAAATAATGTAGATGCTTGTGAGATGATATCAGAGATCTATCGTGATGGTCGAAAAGGAAAGGACTGGATGCTGAATCCCAATTCTACCAAGTATAGCAATGCTTTGGAAAAAGCAGCCGAGCTAGGCTCGATATCATGTCTTGAAGAGTTGGCTGACAACTATGCACGAGGCAAGAGATCCTATGTGCAAAGTATCTATAATGCACACAAGTGCTTCTATAAGTTGACTCTTCTTGATCCTTCCAATCGACGCTTCCAATTGAATTATGCTCTTGGAATATATCATGGATACCCTGAGGATCCTTTTAAGGATATAAGTACTGTCAAGACTATTGCTGAGTTGGGTGATGCTGTCCTCCAGACCAATTTCTTCCAGGAATATAATCGTGTTAAGGCCAAGTCAATGATCAAACGACTTGCTTCTACTTCATATCCTCCGGCACAAAAGGCCTATGACACCTTGCTTTCTTTTGAAAGACAAGAAATCGCTGCTGATGTTGTCATGTCAGCCATGTTGAAGCTGATTTTATAAGAATACAAATATAATTGATTATGAAAGTTAAGATTCAGACCACATTAGGAGATATAGTTGTCCGACTATATGATGAGACACCTCTTCATCGTGACAACTTTGTAAAGTTAGCCCGTGAAGGCTATTATGATGGAACCCTGTTTCATCGTGTGATTCAGGACTTTATGATTCAGGGAGGCGATCCTGACTCCAAGGGAGCACCTGCCGGCAAGCAGCTTGGAACAGGTGGCCCTGGTTATACGATTCCTGCAGAGATCCAGCCGGGACTATATCACAAGCGTGGTGCGCTTGCTGCTGCAAGACAGGGTGATGAGGTCAATCCTGAGCGCCGAAGCAGCGGTTCACAGTTTTATATCTGCTGGGGACAGATCTATAAGGAAGGACAGCTTCGCCAATTTGCCCGCCAGATGGAGATGCAGCAGATGCAGACAGTGTTTAACCAGCTTGCCATGCAACATCGAGACGAAATCATGCAGATGCGACGCAATCGCGATAATGCAGGACTGCAGGCACTTCAGGAGAAACTTGCTGCCGAAGCCCAGGCCAAGGTGAAACAGCAGGGAGGTGCCTCAATGAGCGACGAGCAGATGAAGATATATTCAACTGTCGGCGGCACACCTCATCTTGATGGTCAATATACTGTCTTCGGCGAAGTCGAGGAAGGCCTTGATGTTGTGGAGATGATACAGCAGACGGCCACCGGAAGAGGTGACCGTCCTGTCGATGATATTGAGATGAGAATGCAGGTAATAGATTAATTATTACTTGATTATCTCTTTGATAGCTGCCTCTAGCTGAGGATCTTTACCTTCAAGTCTATCCTTGAAGGTATTTTTTATATATACATCAGGCTTCACGCCGCTGAACTCCAGATCCTGGCCGTCGAGGATGTTGTAGCATCCCCATGCAGGCATGCGCACGCTGGAGCCGTCAAGGAGTCTCACTGATGATGTGAAGATGATCCATCTGTAGGTTTCGGTGCCCACAAGTTTTGCGATCGAGAGTGTCTTGATACCGTTGGATGTAACCTCGGCGTCAGAGAGACTATGCTCATTGATCAGCACGACGATAGGCTTGCCGGCGGGTGCTACATTTGGATGTGTGGTTTTTGGGAAATCTCTGTATGACCACTCAAAATGAGCCTGTCCTCTGAGGAAATCAATAACTTCCTTGTGGACGTTGCCACCGTTGTTATATCTAAGGTCAAGGATAAGCGCTTCCTTGTCAAAGACTTCTGTGTGCATCTTGAGAAGGAAATTGTTGAGATCGGCATCACCCATGGCCCTCATGTGGATGTAACCTACCTTTCCTCCGGTCTTCTGAGCAACCATCTCAGCTCTTTGGGTCTCCCACTCCTTGTATTCAAGAGTTTTTACTGCCGAATATGTGGTAGGATGCACTTTGACTTCAAATTCCTTGCTGCCTCGCTTAAATGTGAGTCTGAGTTCTTCTGCGGCCACTGCGCCGGAGAAATACTTCTCTCTGTTGACTTTCTGATCTATTCTCTGCCCATCGACAGCCACAAGGACATCGCCCTTACGGATGTCAATATCAACTTTGTCCACAGGGGAGTCGGCAATTATTCTGCTCACTTTATAAGGCACTGAGTCTTCAAAGACTAGTCCTGTTGCGTAGCTGCGAGTGCGTGTCTCAAGTTTCTCTTCTGCACCGCTTGAAGTAAATCCCTGATGTGATGAGTTGAGCTCTCCGAGAAGGTCTGTCATCAAGGTTCTTAGGTTGGCTCTTGTCCTGACATAAGGGAGGAATGACGCGTAGTAGTCTCTGTCGGCATACCAATCTGTGCCATGGAAGTTGACGTCGTAGTAGTTTTGCTCCATCACTGCCCAGCCTTCATAGAACATCTGCCTGAATTCATCATCAAGCACTACCTCTATATCCTTCTCGACACTGATCTTTGTGGCTGAGCCTGATCCGGCATCAACCTTATAGATAGCACCTCCGCTCAAGCAGTAAAGTGCATCTTTGCTCTGGAAGAAACTGCCGCCGTTGAGATTCTTCACCTGCTTTGGCTTAGCTTCAGGATCAGAGATCTCCAGGCTATATACGCCGGCGGGACCTGATGAGAATGATCTGTAGAGGAGGTAATCCTTGCCTTTGCTTGAGTAGACATATAGACCGCTCTGACTTCCATCACGCTCAACTCTTGTCATCCTCTCGTGGATGCCGTTATAATCAATCTTGATGGTAGAATCCTTTTTAGGAGCATCCTTCTTGTCTTTAAAAAGATTATCCACTACTTCAGACTTGAAAGGAGTGCTGTATTTCTGGAGTGGAAGCTTGTAAAGAGCTGACCGAGCACCTCTTGGGAAAGAAGAAGATGTCGGGTTGGCGAGGAGGTACATATCCTTACCGTCAGGCGAGAACACTGCACCGGACTCCATTGAAGCAGAGTGTGTGAAATTTTTTACGCTGCCGTCTTTGAAGTTATATAGGAATATATCTCGCTCAAACATGTGCATTCCGTCAAATGCAAGATAGCTGTCGTCCGACGAAAAAGACATTGAGTAGCCCTGGAACGACCAGAATTCCGCTTCTGCGAGCTGCATTGATACTTTGCTTGCCATATCGTGAAGCATGAGAGAGCGACTGCCGTCGATAAATGCAAACTTGTCTCCCTTATGGCTCTTGACCAGGTTCTTGACATTGTTCTGAGATAGATATACTACGGATTCACCTGACGAACCGTCTGCTGCGATCTTATAAATATTTGTCCAACCTTTATTTGTCCTCGTATAGTAGATGGTCTTGCTGTCATTTCCCCACAAAACCTCGCTGACTCTCTCGTCTGAAGGAGTTGCGATTTTCTGAAGAAATTTGCATTTGGTGTCTGATATATAGAGACCTCCTCTGATCACGAGAGCAAACTTTTTCCCGTCAGGAGATACATCTGCAGCAGAAGGGGTCTGCTTGGTAAACGAACGTCTTACCTCCACATTGCCTGAAGCAATGCTGATCTCAGGTACAGATACCTTTTGTGACTTTGTGTCAAGGATATTGATCTGATATTCATTGATGAAGACAATCGCCGATCCGCCAAATGCGATAGAAGGATACTGTATCGACTGTTCAAAGCGTGTAATCTGCTCAGGCTCACCGTTTTTATTATACTTGACGATATTTGACTCCTTGTTGAATGCATCACTCACATAATAGATGTTGCCACTCTTGTCAACCATCGGCCACTGGTCCTTGCCCTCATAATCTGTGAGCTCGCTGTATTTCTTGCTTCTTGGATTCCATGATTTGATATTTGGATTGTGGTCTCCCACATATCTCTTTCTGGTAGGGAAGCTGATGCTCTCCATGGACTCGTTGAAGAGGTATTCTCCGGTCTTGGGATTTTCTACGAGATTGACCACGGTATTGAAGTACCCATCAAACATAATTGATGGAGTGCCACCCTCTACGGCAACCTTGAATGTGGTCTTTCTTGCGCTGGCTCTGGTAGTCTCAAAATGGATGAATTTTGAATCCGCTGACCACGATACAGGAGTGTCTGGGGCTTCGTGGAATGTGAGCTGCACTGCCTCGCCACCATCTACAGGGACAACATATACGTCGTTATTGCCCTGAATGTTTGAGCTGAATGTAAGCCAACGACCGTTTGGCGAAACGATAGGGTAGTCCTGCTCGCCAATCATCGTGATTACAGCAGTTGCCTGCCCTCCGCTAGCCGGTACTCTATAGATGTCACCATCGTAGCTGAAATAAATCTGCTTGCCGTCAGGGGAGAGTGACGGATGTGAAGCAAAGCGGATATTTTCCGCCAAGGCCACTGTGCAGGTGCACATAAGTGCTAGAGTTAATAATCTTTTCATATTCAATGTGTTTTGTTTATTCAAATTGAGTCAGAAGCCAGTCAAGGAAAGGACGCAACTCTTGAGCCGCCGGCTCAGCTGTCTGGATGGATAAAGTGATCTCGCTTCCCATGCCTCTAAGAATGTCAAACTGGTGTGACGTATTTTTCTCCATCCCCTCAATGGCTGACCAGCTCTTTGCAAATCTTACTCTGTCTACAGTCTCCGGGTCAAGGAGTGCTTGAAGCATGGTGCTTCCGTGCTCAGCCATCGCTTTGAGTTTCAGTAGCCACGGGCGGATGTCAGCGTAGAAAAGCCTGTCGCTCTCCGAGTCGGAATCTGCCATCTGAGCAATCTGCTCGGGGCTTACCAGATGAGCACGGTCCATAGCCTCAGCGAAGGTCAGGCTGCCGGGCTGACGGAAGCCCACGGTGATGACATTGCGCAGGAAGGGGAGCTTCTTGCAATGCAAGGGTTCGCCGGGCTTGGCGTCCTTGATCTCGGGGCAGATCTCGTTGATGATGTCGCGGTAGTTGGAGTCTACGGCGGAATCGAT
>CALEJC010000256.1 GCA_937898205.1 uncultured Bacteroidales bacterium | reverse complement strand
GGGTATGACGCCATGACGGTGCGGTTAAACATCGGTTTGCGAGGGTTGGCTGAGATCTCAGCATAATGCTTGCCGATATCAGAAAGCACATCCACATCTATACCTGGGCTCGATACCATTGCAAGGATTTCTCCTGTCGAAGGTTCAATTGCAACTACAGACCCCACCTTGCCCTCCATGAGGCGCTGGCCATATTGCTGCAGGTGGGCATCAATAGTGGAGACGATGTCTTTGCCCGGCACTGCAGGCTTGTCCTCCTTGCCTTCGGCGTATGCAGACTGCACCCTGTTGCGCGCGTCTCGCAAGAAGATGTGGTAGCCCTTCTCTCCTTTGAGCTGCTGCTCCATCGCCGCTTCCAGACCGGTGCGACCCACATAATCACCGGCCTCGTATTCCGGATGCTTGCTGATGTAGTTGGCATCCACTTCGGAGATATATCCCAGCAGATTGCCGCCGGCGTTGAACGGATACTCCCTGATGCTGCGGGCTTGTGCGCGGAAGCCTGGGAAACGGTATTCCTGCTCTGCAAATTTTATATATGTGCTAGGCGGCACCTGCTTCAGCAGCGTGACGGTGCGGTAGCCGATGCGCGAGCGGTATTGGCGATAATATTGCATCCTCTCGCGGAGGAAATCGGCAGTCGTATCAAGGGCTACTGCCAGCGCTAGTGTATCAAACTGCTTGACGTCGCGTGGAGTCACAAGGATATCATAGCACACCGTGTTTCCCACCAAGACCTCTCCGTTGCGGTCATAAATAATGCCTCTCGGAGGGTAGATGTCCACATAGACCATGGAGTTGTTGGAGGCATCTTCCTTATATCCCTTGTCGATGATCTGGATATAAAACAGCTTTCCGATCAGCACCAAAGCCACGATCCACAATCCCAGCAGAAGTTTATTTTTGCGGTTTATTTCCATTTTGACTCCTGCTTATGTGAGAGTAACTCGATGATATACAAAGAAATAGGGGTGCTGATCAGAAGAGATAGGCTGACCTTTAGAAGATCCACCCAGAATGCTCTTGTGCCGGCGCTGTCCACCCACACATAGATCAGCAGGAAGATAAATGTCAGGATGGTTGTAACTATAGCTATCTTACCCCATCCCTGTCTGTATGGAGACACGTCCTCTCCGCGAGAAAACACTTCCGAACCCATCACAAGCATGATGACCGGTCGGCGAAGTGCTGCTACCGCCACCAGAGCAAAACTGGTCAAGCCCAGCGGCGCTCCACAGAAGAAGTCGCAGATCAGACCGAAGATAAATGCCAGTATCATATCTCTGGCGCTGCTTGCGCGCAGAGTGAGGCAGATTACCAATGCCGGAAGGTAGGCGATCATCAGAAACTGCGAGAAGTTGAAGAAGTTCCAAAGCAGGATCTGAGCGCACAGCAGGAGCAGATATTTCAACCAAGGCTGTTTCATTGATAACCTCTCTGCTCTTCAAGAGCCATTATTTCCTCGCGCTCAAGATTTTCCACAACGGTGACATAGTGCAGAGTCTTGAAGTTCTGGAAAAGCTTTACTTTGATCTGCTTCTTTGATCCGTCAACCAGCCTGCTCTCTCCTGTAGTGCCAAGCGCGATGCCGGCGGGGAAAAGCGAAGAGTATCCGCTGGTGCGGACAGTATCACCCTCTGCTACATCGTAGTGGGGAGGGATATCGTCGACAACTGCTCCGTTGGGACTGATGCCGTCCCACATCAAAGGAGCGTCGATGCCTTCCTTGCCCACCTTGGTGCTGATGCGTAATTTGTTGTTCATCAAGGTTATACCGTAGGCTTGATGTCTGCCGACGGCTGTGATGATGCCCACCACTCCGTTGTCGGAGATGATGCCTGACTGCTCTTTGATGCCATCCTCCCAACCTTTGTTGATGATGATATAGTTGTGGGCGGTGTTGCGACTGATCTTGATGATGGTTGCGCTGGTATACTTAAACCTCGGGTCGGCGACCAAAGCTTCTGTGGCAGCCTGCTCATTTGCTGCGGCTGCGGCCTGCTCGTAGGCTTGCAGCTTTGCTTGCAGCTCGGCATTGATGCGGACAAGCTCGTCGTTCTGATCCTGAAGCATAAAGTGTGTGCGGATCTTCTCGCCGCCGCCCCAGAGAAAAGCATTGACGCTGCCTGAAGCTCGATTGAGCCATATATTCTGCTTGCTCGAACTCCTACTGAGCATTGCAAGAGCAGCAATCTCCAAAACGATGAAGATTGCCGCACTTATCACAAATGATGTAGGTCGTCTTTGCACTCTCGTCTATCGCATCAAGAATTGGTAACGATCTGTGTTTTTAAGTGCATCACAAGTACCTCGGGCAACAGCGTGAAGCGGGTCGTCTGCCACATGGAATGTGATATTGACTTTGTCGGTAAGTCTCTTGGCAAGACCTCTGAGGAGAGAGCCGCCGCCGGAGAGATGGATACCGTTTTCTACGATGTCTGAGTAGAGCTCAGGAGGAGTGTTTTCAAGCACGTGAAGGATAGAGGTCTCGATCTTTGCGATGGACTTATCCAGGCAGTGTGCAATCTCCTGATGAGTGATGGTCGCCTCGACAGGGTGAGCCGTCATCAGGTTTGGACCTCTCACTACAAATGGCTCCGGAGCGTTTTCCTCAAGGTCAGGGATCACTGCGCCGATGGCGATCTTGATCTTTTCAGCTGTGATGTCACCCACCTTGATATTGTGCTGCTGACGGAGATAATACTGGATGTCGCTGGTGAATACATCACCTGCGGTGCGGATGCTCTCCTGATGTACCAGACCGCCAAGAGAAATAACAGCAATCTCGGTAGTACCGCCACCGATGTCTACAACCATATTTCCCTGCGGTGCGAGCACGTCAAGGCCGATACCGAGGGCTGCTGCCATCGGCTCGTAGATGAGATAGACATCTCTACCGCCGGCATGCTCCGATGAGTCACGCACAGCTCTGATCTCAACCTCTGTCGAGCCGGAAGGGATGCCCACTACAACCTTGATGTTTGGAGTGAAAAGTCTGGCACGGTTGCCGCTTGCGCGCTTGATGAATCCGCGGATCATCATTTCCGCAGCATTGAAGTCAGCAATCACGCCGTCTCTGAGAGGACGGATGGTCCTGATGCCGGAATATTCCTTACCGCTCATCAGCTTTGCTTCCTGACCGATGGCGATAGGCTTGCCTGTATTGTTGTCAATAGCAACGATGCTTGGCTCGTCAAGGACAATCTTATCGTTTTGATATATGATCGTATTGGCAGTACCAAGGTCTATTGCGAGTTCCTGATTTAAGAATGAAAATGCCATTTTTTGCTTGATTCTTGTTAAGTTACAAAAATAACTAAAAATACTTAAATTTGCCTATCAATCTGAAGCTTTTTTATGGAAAGAAAAGTCTATGCTATTTTTGTCGCAGGAGGAAGCGGTACCAGGATGGGAGGGGACACTCCAAAGCAGTTTTTGCCTCTTGGCGACAAGTCAGTGCTTCAGCACACAATTGAGGTCTTTTTAGAGGCGGAGCCTGATCTAAACGTCATTGTAGTGCTGCCTAAGGCACATTTCCAGACATGGAAAGAGATGTGTCTGGTCAACTGCTTTGATCACAAGCATAGTCTGGTGGCCGGTGGCATAACACGTTTCCACTCCGTCAAAAATGCGCTTAAAAAAGTGCCGGATGGGGCGATTGTGTCCATTCACGACGGTGTGAGGCCGTTTATCTCTCCGCAGCTCATCAGAGATATGATCAGGAAGATGTCCACTTCAAGAGCATTGATCCCGGTGGTCCCGGTGGTCGACACACTCAAGAGTCTGGAGGAAGGGGTGGCGCATCCGGACAGGACAAAGATTGCTGCGGTGCAGACTCCGCAGATGTTTTATTCGGAGGATATAAAGGCTGCCTACGAGCAAGCCTACGATCTGTCTTTTACAGACGACTCTTCTGTAGCTGAAAAAGCCTCTCTCAAGGTTGATACTATACCGGGAGAGAAGCTAAATATCAAGATTACCACCAAGGAAGACCTTGAGTTAGGCAGAGCTATTCTTTTGTTGAGAAATTCCTGAAGCTGGTGCTTTTATAATCCTTAACCCAGATCTCGCGCTCAAACGGCTTGTCGAGAGACATCATTGTGTCTGTTGACTGCACATAAGGGATGCGCTGGATGGTGTTGATGAGGATGTTCATAAGGTGCTCGTTGTCAAAGCAATAGACCTTGAGGAAAAGAGCTGCTTTACCTGTGATGAAGTGACACTCCACAATCTCGGGCACCAGTTTGAGTGCCTCGACGACTTCCGGATATTTATTATCTTCAGAGAGGCAGACGCTGATAAACGCACAGACGTTCAGTCCAAGGGCGCTAGGCTTGACCACAAGTCTTGAGCCTGAGATGACCTTGTTCAGCTCCATCTTCTTTACTCTCTGATGTACAGCTGCTCCCGAAATACCACATTCTCTGGCTATCTCCAGAAAAGGCATACGGGCGTTGTTGACAAGAAAGGAAAGAATCTTTCTGTCTGTTTCATCGATTTGATACTGTTGCATAGCGGTTATTATTTTTTACTTCTTTTCTTGTACTTTGGGGTCGTCGGCCCTCCGGAAGCGATTATCGCTTTGCAATCTTCTTCGCTAAGGCTCTGTATGTCTGTGCCTTTTGCAATCTTATAATTGGCACCGGCATGTTTGATATATGGGCCATATCGTCCGTTGAGGATGCTGATATCAGACTCTTTAAACTCTTTGATGACCGCATTGGCGGCAACATTGGCTTCAATGAGCTTCTGACACTCATCAAGAGTGACGCTCAGAGGGTCTGTGCTTTTTGGCAAAGATATGCTCTTCTCGCCATATTTGATATATGGACCGAAGCGTCCTTTTGTGGCAACCACACTGACACCGTCAATGGCTCCGACTGTGCGAGGAAGTTTAAAGAGGTCAAGCGCTTCCTCAAGAGTGATGCTCTCGATCAGCTGACCGTTGGTTAGGCTGGCAGACTGCTTGTCTTCGCCCTCGCCTTTCTGAACATAGGCGCCATACTGTCCAAAACGGGCGATTACGGTCTTTCCGTCGTTAGGGTCTGTACCCAGAACTCTCTCGACGTGATTGAACTGCTTGTCGCTCAAGCTGGCACTGACCTTATCATGGAAATCACCATAGAACTCAGAGATGACCTTGTTCCACTTTTTCTTGCCCTCGGCAACCTCATCAAAGTCCTTCTCTACGTTGGCGGTGAAGTCATAGTTGATGATGCTTGGGAAGTTGTCCACAAGGTAGTCGGTTACCACCATACCGATCTCGGCAGGTATGAGCTTTCTCTTCTCTGCGCCGATTATCTCGGTCTTCTCCTCCTGGGAGATCACTCTGTTTTTGAGGGTAAGATGATTGCAGACAACGCTCTTTCCCGGCTTGTCGTCAATCATCACATAACCTCTTGCTTTTGTGAGAGTTGTGATGGTTGGCTGATATGTTGAAGGGCGTCCTATGCCGAGTTCTTCAAGCTTCTTGACGAGCGTGCCCTCAGAAAATCTATGAGGCGCTGCAGTATACTTGTTTTCCGCGTTGATCTGGATTGCAGAAAGAGCCTGACCCTTATTGAGAGACGGGAGGATCACCTCATCATCTGTGGCCTCTTCGTCGTCGTGGCCCTCCATATAAAGTTTAAGGTAGCCGTCAAAAAGCACTTCGCTGGCCTTGATCTCAAACACTTCACTTCTCTTGTCGGAAGATACGGTGATGGAGGTATTCATCATTTTGGCAGCGGCCATCTGTGATGCGACGGTGCGCTTCCAGATGAGCTTATAAAGTTTCTTCTCCTGTGCAGTGCCCTCTATCTCTGTATTGCTGATATAGGTAGGGCGGATGGCTTCATGGGCCTCCTGAGCACCCTTGGCATGGGTCTTATATTGGCTCGGATGAGAGTACTCCGGACCGTAGGTGTTGATGATATATTCTTTTGCGGTGCCGATTGCAAGTGAAGAGAGGTTGGTTGAGTCGGTACGCATATATGTGATCAGACCTCGCTCATAAAGGTTCTGTGCGGCTCTCATTGTGGCACTCACGCTCATCTTCAGTTTTCTTGCTGCCTCTTGCTGGAGGGTAGAGGTGGTAAATGGCGCTGCGCTGTGTCTTGTGGCCTCTTTCTTCTCGATTTCGGAGATATGGTAGCTTGCTCCAATGCTGTCCTCAAGGAAGGCTCTGGCTTCTTCAATGGTGTCAAATTGCTTGTTCAGAGTGCCTTTGACCTTTATCCCTTCTGCATTGAAGATGGCCTCAACTCTATAGTATGAGCTGTTTTGAAAGGCCATGATCTCCTTCTCTCTGTCGACGATCAGGCGAAGTGCAACAGACTGCACACGGCCGGCAGAAAGACCGCGCTGTATCTTCTTCCAAAGCACCGGCGAGAGCTCAAAACCTACAAGTCTGTCAAGCACACGGCGAGCTTGCTGGGCATTGACGAGCTTGAGATCTATTTCTCTAGGGTTTTCTACGGCGCGCAGGATGGCGTCTTTTGTGATTTCATGGAAAACGATGCGGCGAGTGCGGTTGACGTCCAGGCCCAGGGCCTCGCAAAGGTGCCACGAGATGGCTTCTCCTTCGCGGTCTTCATCGGATGCAAGCCAGATTACGTCTGCCTTTGATGCTGCTTTTTTCAGCTCGCTGACAAGTTTCTTCTTCTCGTCGGGGATAATATACTCCGGCGCGAAGTTGTTTTCTATATCTACACTTAGTTTGTTGTCTCTCAGATCGCGGATATGTCCGTAGCTGGACTTTACGCTAAAATCTTTACCGAGAAATTTTTCTATAGTTTTTGCTTTGGCAGGAGACTCAACGATAACCAAATTACTCTGCATACCTCTTTTATTGAAATTATTCTGCAAAGTAAGACACAAACTCTGAAAAATTCAAAATTTAATAGCTAATTTTGTGATTGTTTTGAATCGTCGTAATTATATTACGACAAATTTTGGCCCGATTGCAGATTGTTGATTTCGAGCCCTAAAAGAGAGAAAAATATGAAAGATACTACCAAGAAAAAAATAGTAAAATGGTTCTGGATCATCTTCCTGTCTCCGTTTGCAATCTTAGCCCTTGCGCTCTTGCTTGTCGGTTTGTTTGCCGAGATTCCTTCGTTTGAGGAGCTTGAGCACCCGGACAACAAACTCGCGACCCAGGTGCTTGCGGAAAACGGAGAAGTGCTTGCGACTTTTCACATTGAAAACAGAACCTATGTGAGCTATGACGAGCTCTCTCCTAACCTTGTCAACGCTGCTGTCGCCACCGAGGACGCCAGATTTTACAACCACTCAGGTATTGACATGAAAGGTCTTGCCCGCGTGGTGGTAAAAACCGTGTTGATGGGCGATCAGAGTCAGGGCGGTGGCAGTACCATCACCCAGCAGCTTGCCAAGACGCTTTATCCTCGCCGCACGGTTGATAGCAAGATCCCGGGCTGGTCAAAGGTTGTGATGGTAACCGACAAGCTCAAGGAGTGGATAACTGCCGTCAAGCTGGAGAGAGACTACACCAAGAGCGAGATCGTCACCATGTATCTCAACTCCATCTTCTTTGGTAGTGGGGCCTACGGTGTGAAGGCTGCGTCAGAGACCTTCTTTGCCAAGGATCCTGCAGACCTCACAATTGAGGAAGCGGCTCTGCTGGTGGGCATGGTCAACAAGCCTACACGTTACAATCCGGTGCTCAATCCGGACCGATCTCTGACCAGAAGAAACTTTGTGATCGGCCAGATGGCAAAAAACGGCTACATCACCAAAGATCAGAGAGACTCCATCACCCAGATTCCTATTCAGCTCAACTATCAGGTGCAGGATCACAACGCAGGACGTGCTCCATACTTCAGAGATATGCTTCGCAGGGACATGTCTGCAAGCAAGCCTGAGCGCTCGGACTACCAGTACCCAGAAGACTATTCTCGCGACTCGCTTCGCTGGATTGAAGACCCGATCTACGGCTGGCTCAACAAAAACAAGAAGCCTGACGGATCAAAATACAATCTCGATCGTGATGGCTTGCGCATCCACACCACCATCAATTACAAGATGCAGCAGTATGCGGAAGAAGCAGTTGCGGAGCATCTGGGCAAAAACCTCCAGAAAAGCTTTGACCGGGAAGTGAAGTGGAAGAGAAACAAGCCGTTTGCCAACGATGTGGATGACAAGACCGCGGCTCAGCTGATGCAGCAGGCAAGACGCTGGAGCGACAGATATCGTCTCCAGAAGCGTGCCGGCAAGACAGATGAAGAGATCTATGCCCAGTTCAATGAGCCGGTAAAGATGAGAGTCTTTGCGTGGAATGAAAAGGGCTACCAGGACACGACCATGACTCCGGATGACTCTATCCGTTACTATAAGGCGATCCTTCGCACAGGCTTTGTCGCAATGGAGCCAAATACCGGACACGTGAAGGCCTATGTTGGTGGTCCAAACTACCGATATTTCAAGTATGACAATGTCCGTCAGGGCAAGCGACAGATCGGATCGACCATCAAGCCGTTCCTCTATACTCTTGCGATGCAGGAGGGTCTTACTCCTTGTGACAAGGTGGTCAACAACTCGCAGACATTTGTGCTTTGGGATGGCACGACCTGGACTCCGCGAAGCACCGATAGAGAAGAATACCTCGGTCAGACCGTGACACTTCGTTGGGGTCTCTCCAGAAGCTCAAACAACATCTCGGCCTACCTGATGAAGGAGTTTGGTCCGGCTTCGCTGGTCAAGATGATGCGTCAGATGGGTGTGCCCGGTCACCTCGACGAGGTCTACTCTCTTTGTGTAGGACCTGTGGAAATCAGTGTGTTTGATATGGTTGCGTCATACAACACATTCCCATCGATGGGCACTTACATCACCCCTCAGTATGTAACCCGCATCACCGACAACGACGGTCGTGAGATCAGCACATTTACCAACCAGAAACGTGAAGCGATCTCTGAGCAGACATCATATCTGATGGCCGATATCATGAAGGCCGTCATCAACGAAGGCACAGGTACCCGACTCCGCTCGGTCTACGGCCTCAAGGGCGAGATCGCCGGCAAGACCGGAACCACCAACGACAACTCTGACGGCTGGTTCATCGGCTATACGCCAAACATTACCGCCGGCATCTGGGTAGGCGGTGAGGACAGGCAGGTGCACTTCAATTCGCTTGCGCTGGGAGGCGGTTCAAACATGGCGCTTCCGATCTGGGGCATCTGGATGAAGAAATGTCTTGCAGATCCAAGCATCGGCTGGAGCGAATATGACACATTCCCTGTGCCGCCATCAGGAGCATTGACATTTGACTGCGAGAGCGAAGGCCAGCTCTTGGGTGGCTATAGCGGCGAGGCGATTGCCGGCAGCAAAGAGGGTGACAACCCAAGCACTGAAGAAGATTATTATTTCAACTAGATATAACTATGTCTGAGTACAAATCAATAGCTATCATCTATGGTAGCGACACCACAGAATGGGAAGTTTCTTGTAGAAGCGGAGAATTTGTTGCCTCTCGTCTGGACGGCAGCAAGTGGGATGTATATGAGATATTTGCACGTTTTGGCTCTTGGTCGCTGGTCGCCTATAAGAAAAAGAACGCGATGCGTGTGACCTTTCCTGAAGGTGCCAGGCCACAGGTGGATAAGACAGATTTTTCAATCGCTGTGCTTGGTCAGAAAGTGAAGTTTGACTATGCCTATGTCGTGCAGCACGGAGCTCCCGGCGAGAATGGTCTCCTCCAGGGATATCTGGAGATGCTGGGCGTGCCATATAGCTCTTGCTCGGCCTTTGTCAATACCGTAGCTTTTGATAAGTACTCCTGCAAATGCTATATCAAGGAGCAGAATGTAGTGAAATGTGCCCCTGATGCATTTGTGCGTGAAGGTATGGACCTTCAGGCATTTGCTCAGACCGTGTCAGAAACCCTGCAATATCCTGTCTTTGTCAAGCCGACTCAGGCCGGTTCTAGCTTTGGTATCACCCGCGTCAGCGAGGCCTCGGAGCTCATCCCTGCCATCAATTATGCCTTCGGGGAGAACCCTACGGTCCTCGTGGAGCAGGGCGTCCGGGGAAGAGAGCTGACTTGTGCGGTATATCTTGACGGAGGGAAGCCGGTCGCTCTGCCTGTGATCGAGATTGTGACCCACAACGATTACTTCGACTACGATGCCAAGTACAACGGCAAGAGTGAGGAAGTCTGCCCTGCCCAGATATCCGACGAACTCAGAGAGAAGGTCCAGCAGACCAGTTGCGAAATCTACAGCAGACTGGGATGCAAAGGCGTGGTGCGCATCGACTATATCTCTGCAGAGGATGGACTTTATTTCCTGGAAGTCAACACGATCCCCGGCATGACAAGCGCGTCCCTAGTGCCTAAGATGGTCGCTGCAGCAGGCCTTGATATGACCGACTGGCTCAGCACGATCATAGAAAATTCATAGTCCCCTGCGATGCTTCTGACGCAATTTATCAATGAGAGCACAGAAGCTCTATCGCACATATATCCCCTTGCCGAAGCGAGGGGTATTGTTTTGATGCTCTGCCAGGAAGTCCTTGGTGTCAAGAGCTACACTCACATCGTCGAGCCTCAGACACTCATCCCGGAAGAGAGAGTGCCCGAGTTGCTGCAGATGCGAAGCCGCCTGCTGGATAGCGAACCCATACAATATGTGCTTGGCTTCTGCGAATTCTGCGGTGCATACGAGAGCGCAGTGCTGAACGGGGACGTTTACGAGATCTCCAACGCAGGTCAGCTGATGTGGTTTGCCGGTTTTGTCAACGCAGGCAATTTCACCGCCGGCGCTGTGCTGACGGCTGACATCGATATGAACGGTCTGATGTGGACCCC
>CALEJC010000255.1 GCA_937898205.1 uncultured Bacteroidales bacterium | reverse complement strand
GGGAGCTGCATCGTGGTTCTCGACAACAACCTCGATCTCCAGATCGTGGTTATCGACAGCGAACTCCTCCACCGAGGGCAACTGCACCCTGACATCCTTACCCTGCGAGCGCAGGTAGGCCGCAACGTCGCGTGCAACGCCGATATGCGAAGCAGCATCTACGCGGTTGGCGGTGATTTCATATTCGATCACAGCCTCAGTGCCAAGCTTGAGGTACTCCTTGGCAGAAGTGCCTATCACCGAGTCCTCAGGAAGCACCATGATGCCATCGTGGCTCTCACCGATACCGAGCTCATCTTCTGCGCAGATCATACCAAATGACTCAACGCCACGGATCTTGGATTTCTTGATCTTGAAGTCTCCAGGGAGCACTGTACCAATCTGTGCAAAAAGGACCTTCTGGCCCGCTGCCACATTTGGCGCACCACAAACCACTGTGAGGAGCTCTCCTGTACCGGCATCAACCTTGGTCACATGAAGGTGATCAGAATCAGGATGCTCGACACATTCTACAACCTGAGCCACCACTACGCCGGCAAGGCCTCCAGGAATCTGCTCCTGCTCAACCACTCCGTCTACCTCAATACCGATAGAAGTCATCGCCTCAGCGATCTGCTGAGGATCAAGATCACATTTTAGATAATCTTTGAGCCAATTATAACTAAGCTTCATATATTTCTTTTACTTTAAATCTTCAGGATTAAACAAACTTGAAACAAATTCCTTCTTGTTGAAGACTTTGAGGTCTCCGATGTGCTCTCCTACACCGATAAACTTCACCGGGATGTGAAACTGGTCACACACACCGACCACCACACCACCCTTGGCAGTACCATCAAGTTTTGTGAGAGTGAGAGAGGTGATATCTGTTGCACGAGAAAACTCTTTTGCCTGCTGGAATGCGTTCTGGCCTGTCGAAGCATCAAGGATGAGCATCACATCATGCGGGCCGTCGGGAACTACTTTCCTGATGACATTGCGGATCTTGGTGAGCTCGTTCATCAGGTCAATTCTATTGTGAAGACGGCCGGCCGTATCAATTATCACGACATCAGCATCACGAGCGACAGCAGCCTTTACTGTGTCAAAAGCGACAGATGCCGGATCAGAGCCCATAGACTGCTTAACGATGTCCACACCGGCTCTCTCTGCCCAGATTGTGAGCTGATCCACAGCAGCAGCCCTGAATGTATCAGCGGCGCCAAGGATAACTTTCTTGCCTTGTGCGGTGAGCATCGATGCCAGTTTGCCGATTGTAGTGGTTTTGCCAACGCCGTTGACTCCTACGACCAAAATGATGTATGGCTTCTTTGAGAAGTCAAAAGCAGGCTTCTCGTCATCCATCAACTGACTGATCTCATCACGGAGAAGTCCCATCAGCTCATCAAAAGACATATACCTGTCCTTTGACACTCTTTCTTCAAGATTGTCAATAATCTTCAGAGTGGTATCCACTCCCATATCGGACTCAATCAGAGCCTCTTCCATAGCATCAAGAGTATCATCATCAACTCTTGATTTGCCGATTACGGCTCTAGAAATCCTCTGAAAAAAACTTATTGCCATATCTTACAAAGATAATAATAAAAAAGCTATGCTGGTAATATGAAGACAAAAAAAGCGGCCGGTTTAACACCGACCGCTTAATCTATCTTTGAGAAATTATTTCTTCTCAGTAAAGAAGTCCTTTGCTTTATCAGCATCAACGAGATGCTCTGTGAAAACATAAGCACCTGTCTTAGGGGATTTTTCCATACGGATGCACTTAACCATGCTTCTTGCGCCTGCCTTAGCAGCGAATGTAGCCACTGATTTCTTTGCCATAATTTAATCTCCTTAATTACTTAATTTCACGATGAACAGTAACCTTCTTAAGATAAGGATTGTACTTCTTGCGCTCAAGACGCTCTGGAGTATTCTTCTTATTCTTTGTAGTTACATAACGAGATATACCAGGTACACCACTAGCTTTCTGCTCTGTGCACTCGAGGATGACCTGCACCCTGTTTCCTTTTGCTTTCTTTGCCATAATTCTAAAAATTAAACAAGGTTAATCAATCCTTTCTTCTGAGCCTCGCGAATAGTTGCCTCAAGGCCGTTCTTCTCGATAATTCTCATACCCTTGCAAGAAACCTTAAGGGTAATGTACCTCTGCTCTTCCTCGCTCCAGAAACGCTTGTTCTTGAGGTTAAGAGAGAAGTCGCGCTTTGTGCGCAATTTAGAGTGGGCAACGTTGTTACCCTTCATTCTCTTTCTTCCAGTTATTTGACAAACTTTTGCCATATCTTTTACTTTTTATTATTTCTTACAATAGGGGTTGCAAATATCGTTTATAATTTTCTGATTTCCAAATCGTAACCTACAGAAATTTCATAAACCTACCCCATCTAATATTGCTCGGGAACTTACGAGCTCTATCTGTTGAGAGCCATATCACAACCGGCTTTCCGACTATATGATCTTCAGGTACAAAGCCCCAGTATCTTGAGTCGAGGGAGTTGTGTCTGTTGTCTCCCATCATAAAGTAGTAATCCTGTTTGAAGGTATATTCCCCTGCTTCAATTGCGCTCTGCAGATCTGACTCTTCATATACAGAGATAATCCTCTGATAGAGTGGCAGATTTTGTTCAGTGAGCTTGACTGTAACGCCTTTCTGCGGTATCCATAAAGGTCCGAAGAAGTCTCTTGTCCATCCTGAATCTTCTGTAAATGGAAATATCTCCAAACTACATCTGCTAGGATCGGTTTCAAGCTGGCAGTCTACACTTTCCACATTTGGAAGAGCACTCACCTCCTCAAGCATCTCTGCTGTGAGAGGCATTGCAGGATATCCCGGAAGTGTCGCATCAAAATAAAGCTCGGAAAGATTTAAACCCAACTTTTCTAAAGTTTTGGAGTTTATCCTTTGGCCGTTGGTCTTTACCTGATATGAAAGCTGCACGCCTTTATAAACTTCCTGCTGCTCTCCATTTACCCATACAAAACCATTTCTGACTTCAAGACTGTCTCCCGGAAGGGCAACACATCTTTTTACATAGTGGTCTTTTTTGTCGGCCGGTCTGGAAACGATCTCAGACATGGCTTCAACTTTTTCCTTGCCGTAAAAACGCACAAGGGTATGGTAATCTTCCGCCGGGGCTGCTCTCAGTATCGTGTCTCCGTGTGGGAAACAAAATACCACAACATCGCCTCTTTCTACATCTCTGAAACCTTTAAGTCTGCGATAATCGTTTTGGATGAGTGTCGAATATGACTCCTTACCAAAAATCGTATTATGAGTAAAAGGTATGGTCAAAGGTGTCTGCGGAACTCTTGGACCGTATGTCAATTTGCTCACGAAGAGATGGTCGCCTGTCAAGAGCGAACTCTCCATCGATGAAGAAGGGATCTTAAATGCCTGGAACCAGAAGGTATTGATAAAAGTCACTACGATCACAGCAAAAATGATTGCGTCAAGCCATTCATTCCATGCTGCAGGTTTCTCGCCTTCCTTATATCTTTTCTTCCAGAAATTCCAACGGACTTTTTTGGTGATAAAGATGTCAAAAATGACAACCAGACCAAAAAGCCACCAGAAGTTTCCAAGCCAAATCACCCACAAAGTATAGAGCAAAGCCCAAAAAATGCACTTTGTCCACCTATTTCGGATGATTTCCTTCAAACGCACTTAAACTACTTTACTGAGTTGATAATAGCTTCGAAAGCCTGAGGATTGTTCATTGCAAGGTCAGCAAGAACCTTACGGTTGAGACCGATGTTCTGTGCGTTAAGCTTGCCCATAAACTGAGAATAAGAGATGCCGTACTGACGAGCAGCAGCATTAATTCTCTGGATCCAGAGGGCGCGGAAGTTGCGCTTCTTAGCTTTACGATCGCGGTATGCATAAGTCAAACCTTTTTCATAGGTGTTCTTAGCAACCGTCCATACATTCTTTCTTGACAAGAAATTACCGCGGGTTCTCTTAAGAATCTTCTTGCGGCGAGCCCTTGAGGCTACTGAGTTGACTGATCTAGGCATAATTCAATACTTTTAGAGAACCAACAATTCTTTAACTCTGGCATAGTCTGCCTTTTCAAGGACAGCAAAATGGTCCAGATTTCTCTTACGTTTTTTGGTCTTCTTGGTGAGGATGTGGCTGTGGTAAGCATGCTTCCTCTTGATCTTTCCCGATCCGGTAAGCGTGAAACGCTTTTTGGCACCGGAGTTGGTTTTAAGCTTTGCCATTGTTGATAAAAATTAAATGTTAATAAAATAATATAGTGCCCTATTTCTTTTTATTAGGGGCAATAATCATATTCATGCGCTTGCCTTCGAGCACAGGCATATTCTCTGCGTGGCCCAATTCCTCAAGCTCTACAGCAAATCTGAGGAGTTGCTTCTCGCCCTGATCCTTAAACATAATCGAGCGTCCACGGAAGAAGATGGTAGCCTTGACCTTTGAGCCCTCCTGAAGGAACTCCTTGGCATGCTTGAGCTTAAACTGGAAATCGTGCTCGTCCGTATTAGGGCCAAAACGGATCTCCTTGATGACTACCTTGGCAGCATTGGACTTCATCTCCTTGGCCTTCTTCTTGCGCTGATACAGATACTTCTGGTAATCAAGTATTCTGCACACTGGAGGATCTGCACTTGCGCTGATCTCTACCAGGTCAAGCTCCAGCTCATCTGCAAGCTTGAGTGCCTTGGCGATCGGATATACTCCCTGCTCTGGGATGTTTTCGCCGACAAGGCGCACCTGAGGAGCTGTAATCTGCTCGTTTATGTTGAGTTCATTCTCGTCACGCTTTCCTGCCTGACGAGGATCCGGTCTGCGACCGCCTGGTTTGAAACCTGATGGTTTCGGTCTGTAAGGGCCTGCGATAGTTGTGTCCTCCTAGTTTTTTAACTCTTCAGCAACTGCTGACTTAATGTATTTTACGAAGTCCTCTGCCGACATGCTGCCCAGATCTTCGCCTCTACGGCGCACTGAAACAGTGCCTTCATTGACTTCTTTTTCACCTACAATCGCAATAATTGGCACCCTAAGGAGTGAGATTTCTCTGATTCTCTTGCCAAGGGTCTCATTACGCGAATCTAATGAAGCGCGAATTTCGGAATTTTTCAGCAATTCGCAAACTTTTTCTGCATATTCTGCATATTTCTCACTGACTGGCAGCACTTTTACCTGATCTGGTGAGAGCCAAACAGGAAGATGACCGGCTGTGTGCTCAAGAACTACGGCAGTAAATCTCTCCATTGAGCCAAACGGAGCACGATGGATCATAACAGGTCTCTGCTTTGAGCCATCGGCATCGGTATACTCAAGATCAAAGCGCTCAGGGAGATTGTAGTCCACCTGGATAGTTCCAAGCTGCCACTTTCTACCGATGGCATCCTTGACCATGAAGTCAAGCTTAGGGCCATAGAATGCAGCTTCGCCAAGCTCTACCACAGCGTTAAGACCCTTATTCTTGGTAGACTCGATGATAGCCTGCTCTGCCTTTGCCCAGTTTTCATCAGAACCAATATACTTGGTGTTGTTGTTAGGGTCGCGGAGAGATATCTGAGCCATATACTCAGTCATGTTAAGAGTCTTGAACACATAGAGGATGAGGTCGATTACTTTCTCAAACTCTTCCTGGAGCTGATCAGGACGGCAGAAGATGTGTGCGTCATCCTGGGTAAAGCCTCTAACTCTGGTCAAACCGTGGAGCTCACCGCTCTGCTCATATCTGTAGACGTTGCCAAACTCGGCATATCTGAGCGGAAGATCACGATATGAATGAGGAGCCGAACGATAGATCTCACAGTGATGAGGGCAGTTCATTGGTTTGAGAAGGTACTCCTCGCCTTCCTGTGGAGTATTGATCGGCTGGAATGAATCCTTGCCATATTTTGCATAGTGACCGGAAGTCACATAGAGATCCTTTGCACCAATGTGCGGAGTAACTACAGGAAGATAGCCCATCTCACTCTGCTTAGCGCGAAGGAAGTTCTCAAGTGTGTTGCGCATCACAGCGCCACGTGGGAGCCAAAGCGGAAGTCCGAGACCCACACGGCTGGAGAAGGTAAAGAGTTCCATCTCCTTACCGAGTTTGCGGTGATCTCTCTTCTTTGCCTCCTCAAGAAGCTGAAGGTGCTCCTCAAGCATGCTCTTCTTAGGGAAGCTCACACCATAGATGCGGGTGAGCTGCTCACGCTCCTGATCGCCACGCCAATATGCACCGGCAACTTTCATCAATTTGAAAGAATCGCCTACTTTGCCGGTTGAGGGAACATTAACGTGAGGTCCGCGACAAAGGTCAGTAAATGATCCGTTTTTATAGAATGTGATTGTTCCGTCCTCTAGTTCAGAGATGAGTTCACACTTATACTTGTCACCCTTCTCTGTGAAGTATTTCATTGCATCCTCCTTTGACACCTGGGTGCATTCAAACGTCTCTCCACTACGAGCAAGCTCCATCATCTTTTTCTCAATGGTAACGAGATCTGACTCAGAAATCTGCTTGTCACCAAGATCCACATCATAGTAGAAACCGGTCTCAACAGCTGGGCCAATACCAAACTTAACTCCCGGGTAGAGCGCTTCCAAAGCCTCTGCCATCAAGTGTGCGGAAGAATGCCAAAAGGCTCTTCTGGTCTCCTGATCGTCCCAAGAACGGATTGAACCGTCGGTAAATGCAATTGTCATAGTATGTTAATGTTTATAAAACTGTTTCTTACAATATAGTCAGTCTACAAAGATAGGAAAAATATCAATTATTTTTTATATTTGTAATACCCAAAGAAAAAGATATTTATTATGACTGAGAAACAAAACATTTTTTGGAATCAAGCTGCAAAATCAGGTCTCATCCTTGGCGCAATCACCACAGGTTACTATCTGATCAACCTTCTCATCTCCAGCCTTGAGGTAGGAGCATTGGTAAAAGCCACATTAAATATTTTTTCTTTGGTGCTTTGGGGTGCCAAGATCTACTACTGCCTCAAAGTCCTAAAAACTTCCATGCAGAAATACTCTTTGCTGGATGCCCAAGCAGACAACTCAAAGGTTTTCCGCTTCGGGATGGCGGTTGCTGCTCTTTCTGCGCTCATTGCTGCAGCAGTTTCATTGTGTGACATTTTATTTATTCATCCGGATGCCCTCAATGAGTCTCTTGAGATCCTCAAAAACACTGAAGGCATGACAGAAAGCATGATCAGCATGATGGAGGACCTGATCCCAGCAATGCCAAACTACACTTTCTTTGTCAACCTCATCTATTGTTTCTTGTTTGGAACAATTGCATCAGCAATTTACTCAAGGAATATACCTTCAACAAATCCATTTAACACACCTGAAGAATAATGGACATTTCAATTATCGTCCCTTCTTTCAATGAAAGAGAGTCACTTCCGGAACTCTGCTCTTGGATTGACAGGGTTATGAGCTCTCACAAGTTCAGCTATGAGGTCATCATTGTAGACGACGGCAGTACTGACGGGACCTGGGATGAGGTCAAGAAGATCTCAAAATCCAACCCTAACATACACGCTATATGCTTCCGTAGAAACTACGGCAAGTCTGCTGCCCTGTATTGCGGGTTTGAAAAGGCTCAGGGTGAGGTGATCTTCACGATGGATGCAGACCTTCAGGACTCACCTGATGAGCTGCCAGAGATGTATAGGATGATCAAGGAAGAGGACTATGATATAGTCTCAGGATGGAAGGAAAAGAGGAAAGACAATGCATTGACCAAAAACCTGCCATCCAAGCTCTACAATGCAACTGCGAGGTGCATTACCGGCATCAAGCTACACGACATGAATTGTGGTTTGAAAGCATATAAAAAAGAGGTAGTCAAGAGCATCGAAGTATATGGCGAGATGCACAGATACATCCCATACCTTGCAAAAAACGCCGGTTACACACGCATCACTGAAAAGAAGGTTTTCCACCAGAAAAGAAAATACGGCAAAAGCAAATTTGGCGTAGAAAGGTTCATCAACGGTTTCCTCGATCTGATGTCACTCTGGTTCCTCAGCACATTCAGTAAGAAACCTATGCATTTCTTTGGATATAGCGGACTTGCTATGTTCTTTATAGGTCTGGTGCTGACAATATGGATTATTGCAGAGAAACTGATACTCCAGGGACGCGGTGAGGCCTACAGAGCAGTCACAGATCAGCCACTCTTCTATCTCGCACTCCTTGCTGTGGTCTTAGGTGTTATGCTGTTCCTTGCCGGATTGATTGGAGAAATGATCTCCAGGAGTTCTAAAGACAGAAACAAGTATAATATCAAATCAGAGTTCTAATACCTTATATATAATAGACACCCAGGGCGCAAAGCTCTGGGTGTTTTGTTTTGTACAGAATGGATTGTATATAAAAGAAGAAAGCCCGACG
>CALEJC010000254.1 GCA_937898205.1 uncultured Bacteroidales bacterium | reverse complement strand
ATCAACTGCCGCGTCAAGGACATCATCCCTCAGGGCTGGAGCGCTATCGGCGAGCCTTCGCAGAAGATGTATGAGTTTGCTACCCGCGATCTTGAGACAGGCGAGCTTGTGGACGTGAGCAAGAGGCACAAGTATTCGCGTCAGCTGGATGCAGTCAAAGATGCTGAGCTCATCAAGAACTACAGCACTCCTGCATTTGTGCTCAAAGGCTGGACTCCGGAATATTAATCTGACGATAGCATGAAGAAATTGCTTTTCAACTTTGTCCTGGCGCTCGTCTGCGCCGGTGCGATGGCGCAGGAGAATGTGCTTCGCTACGACCGCTCTGCTTCTGCATGGGTGGAAGCTCTGCCAGTCGGCAATGGCCGCATCGGCGCGATGGTCTATGGCAATCCCCTACGCGAGCAGATACAGCTCAATGAAGATACCATCTGGCAGGGTTCGCCTTACACCAATCACAACCCTGCAGCACTGGGAGCTCTCGAGGAGATGAGGTCACTGATCTTTGCAGGGAAGTTCTCACAAGCCGAGACTCTCGGCACTGCAAAATTCCTGTCGCCTGTGGGGTCCGAGATGTACTATCAGACTGCAGGAAGCCTCAACATTGTCTATCCAAGCACTCATGAAAAGGTCTCGCATTACTATCGTGACCTGGACATCAGTAAAGCAATCGCTACAACAAAGTATAAGATCAAAGGAGATATCGAGATCACGCAGGAGGTCTTTGCTTCCTTTGTGGATCAGCTGATTATCGTCAACATCAGTGCCAACAAGCCTGCCGGCGTGTCATGCGAGCTAAGCTACAGTTCGCCTATGCCTTCGCCTGTCAGAAGCATCACTGAAGATGGTCTTTTACGCATCGAGGGCAACTCCAGCGACACGAAGTTTTCCAAAGGAGGAGTGCACTATGTGGTGGATCTGAAAGCAAAGCCTGTGGGCGGCAGCATAGAGAGCCAGGGAGACGAGAAGCTTGTTGTGACAGGCGCTGATGAGCTCACGCTCTATATCGCGATGTCCACCAACTTTGTCAACTTCCGCGACCTGAGCGGCGATCCTTATGCTCGCAATGCCGAGTACATGAAGGCCTCGAGCAAGCCATACAGCAAAGCAAAAAGCGAGCACATTGCCTTCTACAAGAAACAGTTTGACAGAGTCAGCCTTGAGCTGGGCGATAGCGAGTTCAGCGGCTTTCCGACAGAAGACCGCATCCGCAATTTCAAATACAGGTGGGATCCTGATATGATTGAGACATATTTCCAGTTTGGCAGATATCTGCTCATCAGCAGTTCCCAGCCGGGAAGTCAGCCAGCCAACCTTCAGGGCATCTGGAATGCATCTCCTACTCCACCATGGATGGGCAATTACACCACCAATATCAACACAGAGATGAACTACTGGCCTGCGCAGATTGCCAATCTCCGTGAGTTGGATGAACCTTTTATCCGAATGATCAAGGAACTCAGCATCAGCGGAGCTCAGACGGCAAGAGAGATGTATGGCTGCAGAGGATGGACTTTGCACCACAACACAGACCTATGGAGAGTTACAGGCGCTGTGGATAGAGCCTATTGCGGCATCTGGCCAACCTGCGGAGCGTGGCTTTGCCAGCACCTTTGGGATAAATATCTCTTCACTCCGGACAAGGATTACCTCGCAGAGGTGTATCCTTTGATGAAAGGCGCATGTGAGTTCTTTGTTGATTTCCTTGTGGAAGATCCAAACACCGGGTATCTTGTGGCAGCACCGTCAAACTCACCGGAAAACGGACCTAAGGGCAAAGGAGGCAATCTTCATGCTGGCGTGACGATGGACAACCAGATGATCAGGGAGCTCTTTGCCAATACTCGCTCTGCTGCTGAGATCCTCAACATTGCCGAGGATAAAAGTTTCTGCGACACGCTCAAGATGATGAGCTCCCGACTGACTCCACTCAAAGTGGGACAGCATGGACAGCTTCAGGAGTGGGCAGAGGATTGGGACGACCCAAATGACCACCACAGACACATATCTCATCTCTGGGGCCTGTATCCAGGAGTAGAGATCTCTCCTTACAGGACTCCTGAGCTCTTTGAAGCAGCAAGAAACACCCTGATCCAAAGGTCCGACGCCTCAACAGGCTGGTCTATGGGATGGAAGGTCTGTTTCTGGGCACGCATGCTCGATGGTGACCACGCATTTAAACTCATCAAAGACCAGCTGAGCTATGTCAGCCCTGACGTGCAAAGCGGTCAGGCCGGAGGCACCTACGCCAACCTATTTGATGCTCATCCGCCATTCCAGATCGATGGCAATTTTGGCTGCACTGCCGGTATCGCAGAGATGCTGGTTCAGAGCCACGACGGCTACATTGACCTGCTCCCTGCCCTTCCGTCAGAGTGGAAGGACGGTTGCGTCAAGGGGCTCCTAGCTCGCGGAGGCTTTGAGATTGAGGAGCTTAGATGGGAGGATGGCAGAGTGACCAAGGTGGTTATCCGCTCTGACGCAGGTTCAGACCTCAGACTGCGAGCCTATAGCCTCGACAGACTGAAGACCCTTTACAACGAGTCAACAAAAAAGGGTGAGCGCATCGTACTAAGCTACCTATAGAGGAGGAAGTTGTTGCTTGCGGAAGCTGCTTGGGCTTTGGCCATAGTGCTTCTTGAATGCCCGGCTGAAGTAGTGAGAGTCACTGAAGCCACACATATAAGCAATCTGAGATATTGTATATTCCGGGCTTTTCAGCAGTTCTGCAGCTTTCTGGATGCGACGCTCGCGCAGCAACTCCATCGGAGCCTTCCCCAGTATATGTCCCGCTTTGTCAAATAGTGCAGAGCGGGATATATTCATTGCAGCGGCAATATCCAGCGCGTTAAGCTCAGCATTGTCGATATTTTTATCCAAGAAATCCAGCAAAGTGGCCTTAAATTTCTCATCTTCCGGATTCTTGAATTCTTTTTTAAGACGCACCATTCTATATACTACTATCACTACACAGATGGTCAGAAGCACAAACATTGCATTGACGATATTCCAGAACACTGAAACCGAATGAATGTCGATAACGAGCTCGTTGCTCACAGAGACGCCATCACCGTTGGTGCTTCTTAGTCTCAGGTCGTAGTGACCGCGAGGCATCTTCTCAATATTTATTTCTCCATTACGGCCTAATAGCCGCCAATCATCATCCAGGCCATCCATCTTATAGTAGTAGAAGATGCGATCAGGTGCACTTTGGTCAATTGCATAGAAATCCAGCCGTAAACTACTCTTGGCTTTAAAGCGGAGCGGTTTTGCGGGATCTACATCCACCGAAGTGCCGGAGATAAAGCAATCCTTGATCAGGATCTCCGGAACATCCTTGCTGGTCTGGATGTTTTGGGGGTTGAAATAAAAGACACCTCCGCGAGCAGGGAAGCAGATATCTCCATCAACGAGTTTTACCGGACTTCCGAAATGGAAAGATGTCCTGATATTTATTGACTCTCTGGTATATGGAGTGATACTTCCCGTAGCAGGGTTAAACTTATTCAGACCTCCCGTTGTTGCAATCCAGATTATCCCCTCGTCGTCTTCTATTGCGCTCAAAACTCTGTCTGACAACATGCCATCATCCACAGTATAGGCTCTGACTTTTGAGTCTGTCTCTGCAGACTCAAAGGCAAGAAAGCCGCCTCCTAATGAAGATCCATAAAGCTTGCCATCTGAGGTGATCAAAATATGATTTATATCATAATCCACCACACTCTGAAAGCGTTCAAACTTCATATTTTCGGGGTCGTCATCGGGATTCCTGCACACAAACAAGCCTAGCGATCCACTCGCATAAAGCCATCCATCCTGCCCAAACAGCAGGTGCCTTATGCAGTTGACATCTTCCGTTGGGAAGGACATACGGTTTTTCTTGGTTATAAAATGTCCGGAAGAGACATCAAGGTAGCAAAGGCCATCATCTCTTGATGCAAACCAGATTCTGCTGGAATCATTTGCCGCCAGATATAAAAAGTCATTGCTGGTGAGACTCCAGAAGTCTCTTGAGGCTTTATATGTTTT
>CALEJC010000253.1 GCA_937898205.1 uncultured Bacteroidales bacterium | reverse complement strand
TCATCAAAATGGATGTCCTCAGGCTGGAACTGTACTGCAAAGATTGGTTTGCTGAGGTGCCTGATGCCCTCGCAGCTGCCGTCATTCATATTGGTATAGATTGACTCCCACTCGCTTCCAAGAGTGCTGTTGTCCACTGCGTAACCGTGGTTCTGGCTGGTGATGAGGCACTTGGTCTGTCCCTCGACTCTCACCGGCTGGTTACTTCCTCTGTGGCCATATTTGAGCTTGTATACTCTGGCACCTGCGGCAAGAGCAAGAAGCTGGTTGCCGAGCTCGACGCCCATGATAGGCTTGCCGTCAGCGATTGCCTGCTTGATGTATTCGATAGTGATGCCACAAAGCTTAGGATTGCCAGGACCTCCTGAGATGAAAAGTCCGTCATAGTCAAGAGTATTGAAGTTGAAACTCCAAGGGACTCTGGTTACCTGAACTCCTCTTTCTCTAAGTGCTCTGAGGTAGCTATGCTTGACGCCACAATCAAGGACTACTACCTTCTTGCCTTCAGAACCATATTGGATGGTCTCTTCACAACTCACATCAGGGAGTTTGTTGCCCATGAGCGGGTTGAAGCTGAAGTCAGTGACACAGCCTTCAGGCACGATCTTGCCTTGCATCACACCTTCTTCTCGGATGATCTGTGTGAGTGCTCTGGTATCAAGACCGCATATCGCAGGGATCTTCTCTCTCTTGAGCCAGTCGCCAAGACTCTCTACTGCCTCCCAATGACTGTAGAGCTCGCTGTAGTCTGTGATGATGAGACCTTTGATATGAATCTTTTCTGACTCAAAGTGCTTGATGATGCCTTCAGAGTCTGTTTCATTGGAAGGGACTCCGTAGTTGCCCACAAGCGGGTAGCAGATGCAAAGAATCTGTCCCGAATAAGCCGGATCTGTGAGACTTTCCGGATAACCAACCATCGAGGTTGAGAATACTACTTCTCCTTCAACCGGGCCGTCGTAGCCGAAGCTGTAGCCCTGTAATGTGCGGCCGTTCTGTAGAACGAGCATTGCTTTTTTGAGTGTTTGTGTCATATCTTTACCAATTGGAAGCTGTTTGCATGAGTTTTTCTATGTGGTCGTTGGAGAGATTGCCCACCGATCCAAGGTGGGTGTGACCAAGGTCTGAGGCCTTGAGTGAGTTCACTTCTCCCTTAGAATAATTGAAGCGTCTCTCGTTTACCTCTATACCTACCTGCTTGTAGGCCTCTCTGAATGGTGTGCCTGCAAGTGTGCGGAGGTTTACTTCCTCCACTGTAAACAAGTACTTGTAAAGTGGATTGCTGAGGATGTCCTGATTGATTAGGATGCTGTCAAGCATATATACTGTCATCTGCAGGCATTCGTGCATCAACTCAAGGGCAGGGAAGAGTATGTCCTTGAGGAGCTGGTATTCTCTGTGATAGCCGTGTGGCATATTGCTGCAGAGGAGGGAAATCTCGTTTTCGCATGAAAGGATGCGGTTGCATTTGCCGCGCATGATCTCCCAGACATCAGGGTTCTTCTTGTGAGGCATGATGCTCGAGCCTGTAGTGAGGCTGTCAGGAAACTTGATAAAACCGTAGTTTGGACACATATACATGCAGCAGTCAGCTGCAAACTTGTTGAGTGTCAATGCGATAGATCCCAGTGCCGAAGCGACTGTCTTCTCGCTCTTGCCGCGGCTGAGCTGACATGCCACGCTGTTGTAGACAGGGGAGTCAAACCCTAGAAGGTCAGTAGTCATCTGCCTGTCAAGAGGAAACGAATTGCCATATCCCGCAGCAGATCCGAGAGGGTTGCGGTTGATCACCTTATGTGCTCCTGCGAGCATATACATGTCATCTACGAGTGCCTCTGCATAGGCTCCAAACCAGAGCCCAAAAGACGAAGGCATGGCAATCTGAGCGTGAGTGTAACCGGGAAGCAGCGTTTCTGCATGCTGATTGCTGAGGGAGATGAGCTTTGCAAAAAGATCAAGGACCTCAGCTCTGACTGTCTTGAGCTCGTCGCGAAGCATGAGCTTCAGGTCCACAAGCACCTGGTCATTGCGCGAGCGTCCCGAATGGATCTTCTTGCCCATCTCGCCAAGCTCCCTCGTCAGGAGAAGCTCCACTTGCGAATGTATATCTTCCACGTCATCCTCCAGAATAAAGTTGCCGGCCTCAATGTCGGCTGCAATTCTGTCAAGAGCCGTTGTGAGTGCTTCCAGCTCTTCGGAGCTGAGGAGCCCAATGCTCTCAAGCATCTTGATATGGGCTTTAGAGCCCTGCACGTCATATCGTGCGAGCTTGAGATCGAGCACGCGGTCGTTACCCACGGTGAACGCATCTACTCTCTCTGTTGCTGATGTGCCTTTATTCCAAAGTGTTGCCATAAAAATTGTCAATAAATCTTATATATGTCTCGATGCCCCGGGCAATCTCGCTGGTCAGTATGTACTCGTCGCTTTGGTGCGAGCGGCTTGACTCTCCCGGTCCCATCTTGATTGCATCAAGGTCCATCCTGATCCAGTTGGATGTGGTAGGAGAAGAAAAAGTCTCGATGCCCAGTGACTCAATGGTTTTGAGAAGCGGGCTGCCTTTTTTGCTTGCCGAAGACCTGTTGGTGAGCTTGCGTGCCTTGAGAGTGCTCTCACACTTTGACTGGAGCTCGCCTAGGATCTCGGTGTTGGTATACTCGTCAGTAGGGCGGATGTCCACTACAAAACTGCAAGTGTCAGGGATGATATTGTGTGCCTTGCCGGCCTGTATCTGAGTGATGTTGAGCCTGACCTCTCCCATCTGCTCAGAAATCTTCTCAAATCTATGATTGCGTAGCGTCTCTATGTCCTTGAGTGCTATGTAGATAGCATTGACGCCTTCGTTTCTGGCTGCATGCCCGCTCACTCCTTGGGCCTGAGCGTCTATTACAAGTAGACCTCTCTCGCTGGTGGCGGCTTTGAGTCCGGTGGGCTCGCCGATGATCGCCCAGTCAGGATAGATGCCTTCAGTCTTGAGCACTCCGTCCGGCGCATATAACCATGTGGCTCCGTCAGGACCGGAACATTCCTCCTCGCCGGAGAGGCTTAGCATCAGGTTGAAAGGAAGATCCTGATCGTAGAAATGTCTGAAAGCGGCAATCATAGCCACCACGCTACCGCCGTCGTCATTGGAGCCGAGACCGTAGACAATATCGCTGTCATCGCCTGCGTCAAACGGATTGCGGGTGTAGGATGCTGCAGCAGGAACCGGGTCTATGTGTGCGTCAAGAGCCAGAGTCTTTTTATCTGCGCTGTAGCTCTTGTTGAGAGCGATGATATTGTTTTTATAGATCTTATGATCGATGCCCATTGAGTCAAGAGCCGAGCTCAAAAGAGCAGTCACGCCACCTTCTTCTTTTGAAAGAGAAGGGATGCTGACCATCTGTCTGAGCAGCTCTATGTATGGTGAGCAATCAATCATAGACTAATCTTTGTTCCTTTATCTTCTAGTAACTGTCCTGAGTTCTTGATTATCACTGAATTGGCTCCATCGTTCAACGCTTTTATAGCGTTTTCCACTTTTGGTATCATGCCTCCCGCAATCACTCCTTCGGCTTTTAAAGTTGTAAAAAGTTCCGGATTGATAAACGGGATCACACTGTCATCTTGGTCTTTATCGTAAAGTACGCCATTTTTTTCGAAACAATAAAGCAATTGTGCACTTAATTTTGATGCAATGCTTGATGCGATGGTGTCGGCGTTGGTGTTGAGCAGGTTTCCTTGTGCGTCGTGGTTGATTGCGCAGAACACAGGGACCAGTCCCATTTCGATGAGCTGCAGGATAAATTGTCCATTGATGCTGTCTTTGGTGACATCTCCCACGAAGCCATAATCAACCACAGTCTTGCCGTCAAGCAGTGTGCGTGGTGCGCGTTTTTGAGCCTTGATCACCGATCCGTCGCAGCCGGCAAGCCCGATGGCGTTGCACCCTTCTGCCTGCAGCAGTGAGACTATGTGTTTGTTGCACCATCCTGCATAGACCATGGATACGATCTTGAGAGTAGATTCGTCGGTGACTCTGCGGCCTTCTATCATCTGAGGCTCCATCCCGAGATCTCTTTGGATCTGACTGGCCACAGCTCCGCCGCCGTGGACAAGTACTTTAGGACCCTCCAAAGCAGCGAAATCGCGACAGAAAGAGCGGAGATCCTGCTCTTTGTCAACTACATTGCCACCAATTTTAACTACTTTTATCATAGACTCTTAAGTATCTCTTTAAGCACTGTCTGAGCAGAGACTACACGGTTGGCTGCCTCTGGGATGACAAGGGATTGAGGGCTCTCGATGACATCGTCGCTCACAATCATATTTCTTCTCACAGGGAGGCAATGCATGAAGAATGCATTGTCGGTGAGTGCCATCTTTTCTGATGTGATGGTCCAGTTGCGGTCCTGATTGAGCACTTTGCCATAGTTGTCTCCTTCGTAGGCAGACCAATTCTTTGCATAGACAAAGTCAGCACCCTTGAGGGCTTCATCCTGATTGTGGGTGATCTTTGCTCCGCGGGTAAACTCCGGTGCAAGGTCGTACCCCTCAGGGTTGGCAATGACAAACTCGTAGTCGGTCATGAGCAGGCCCTCTGCAAAAGAGTTAGGGACTGCCTGAGGCAGTGCTTTTGGATGAGGAGCCCAGGTGAGGACCACCTTTGGCTTTTCTTTGGTTTTATGTTCCTCAATGGTGATCAGGTCGGCAAATGTCTGAAGAGGGTGTCTTGTGGCAGCCTCCATGCTAAATACCGGCTTTCCTGAATATTTGATGAACTGATTGAGTATCACTTCATTGTAGTCGTCTTCCTTGCTGGCAAACTGGGCAAATGACCTGACTCCGATCACATCGCAATAGCTGCCCATGACAGGGATTGCTTCCAGAAGATGCTCACTCTTGTCTCCGTCCATTATCACACCTCTTTCTGTCTCAAGCTTCCATGCTCTTTGGTTGACGTCCAGCACAATTACGTTCATTCCCAGATTGAGGGCTGCTTTTTGGGTGCTGAGTCTGGTGCGGAGGCTGTTGTTGAAGAAAACCATCAGGAGAGTCTTGTTTCTACCAAGCTCCTGATCTGCAAAAGGGTTTTGCTTTACATATTTTGCCTCTTCAAGTGCTGCCTTGAGGTCAGGCAATTGTGTGATGGATGTAAAATGTCTCATGCTGTGAGTTCTTTCCAAGCGTTGATAAATCTCTGTGCGGTCTCTTCGCTCACTGTGAGTGATGGGAGCAGACGGATTACCTTTGCTCCGGCAGCTCCGGTGAAGAAATGCTTCTCAAAGAGAAGGCGGTTTCTGAGATCGGCATATTCGTCTTTGACTTCAAGTCCTATCATCAGACCTCTGCCTCGATATTCTACAAGAGCTTTGTCCAGACCCTGCGGCCCTGCAAAGGCATTTTTGAAGTATTCCCCGATCTTGGCAGCATTTTCTACCAGTCTCTCGCTCTCGATGATATCAAGCACTGCGATAGCTGCAGAGCAAGCAAGGTGGTTGCCGCCAAATGTGGTGCCGAGCATTCCGTATTCGGCTTTGATCTTAGGGCTGATGAGCACGCCGCCGATAGGGAAGCCGTTGGCCATGCCTTTGGCTGTGGTGATGATGTCCGCTTCTATCCCGTGATGCTGGTGAGCAAAGAACTTTCCGCTTCGTCCATAGCCTGACTGGATCTCGTCTGCGATGAGCATGACTCCGTGGCGGTCGCAGAGGCTGCGGAGCTGCTGCCAGAATGTGCTTGGCGCTTCATAGATTCCGGCAACACCCTGGATGCCTTCCAGCACCACTGCGGCATATTCGCCGGTGGAGAGTGCCTGCTCAACGGCAGCGATGTCGCCAAGCTGCACAAATGTGACCTTGTCTGTGGCGTTGAATGGAGCTCTGATCTTTGGGTTGTCTGTCGCGCTGACTGCGCCGCTGGTTCTTCCGTGGAATGACTTGCCAAATGCAAGGATCTTGGCTTTGCCGGTCGCAAAAGAAGCGAGCTTGAGTGCGTTTTCAATCGCTTCAGCGCCGCTGTTGCAGAGGAAAAGCTTATAGTCCTGGTAGCCGCTGATCCTGCCTAACTTGAGCGCCAACTCCTTCTGGAGGCCGTTTTGCACGGCGTTTGAGTAGAAACCAAGCTTGCTGAGCTGCTCACTCACTGTCTTTACATAGTGAGGGTGGCAATGTCCGACGCTGATGACTGCGTGACCGCCATAAAGGTCGGTATATTCCACGCCGTCCTTGTCCCATAGAGTGGTGTCAAGGCCGCGCACGGGCTCAATGTCCCAAAGTTTATATACTTCAAAAAGATCCATTTTGTCTAAAAAGCTGATGATTTCAGTTTAAGTCCGGTGTTTTCTTCCAGTCCAAAAACAAGGTTCATGTTTTGAACTGCCTGTCCGGAAGCTCCTTTGAGAAGGTTGTCAATGACCGAGCTGATGACCAGCTTGCCTGCGTGCTTCTCAAGAGAGATTATACATTTGTTGGTGTTGACAACCTGCTTGAGGTCAACTCCTTTGTAGAAAACAGATGTAAATGCTGCGTCTTTGTAGTATGACTTGTATAGCTCTGTCGCTTCCTCGATGCTGAGAGGGCAATCGATAGTTGCGCTCACAAAGATACCTCTTGCAAAGTCTCCTCTCATCGGGATAAAGTTGATGTCAGTTTCAAGCTTGCCCTGCACGAGGGAGAGATTTCTGCAGATCTCTTTAAGGTGCTGGTGCTCAAATACTTTATATGTTGAGAGGTTGTTGTTTCTCCAGCTGAAGTGAGTGGTTGCACCCGGCTTTACGCCCGCGCCGGTAGAGCCTGTGATGGCGGTGATGTTGACTTCCGAGCGGATCAGACCCTTGCTCGCGAGAGGGAGAAGAGCGAGCTGGATGGCTGTAGCGAAGCAGCCCGGATTGGCAATCTTGTCAGCATTGCAGATCTTTTCTCTCTGCATCTCCGGCAGTCCATAGACATAGCCTTCAGACTCGTCTCTGAAGTCCTGGGCCAGATCGATGACCTTCAGACCTGCAGGCAGGGAGTTTTCTTTCCAGAATTCTGCACTCTTGCCATGTGCTGAGCATAGAAACAGTACATCGATGCCGGAGAGGTCATAACTCTCGGCAAACATCATATCGCCTTCGGGGAAGAGTCCTTCGTGTACCTCATACAGATGTGCGCCAGCATTGCTGGATGAGTGTACCCAGCTGATCTCAACCTCCGGGTGGTTGATCAGGATTCTGAGCAACTCTCCGGCTGTGTAGCCTGCGCCGCCAATGATGCCAACTCTTATCATATCTTTAGATCATTTCGTCTTTGTGTGCGCCGTAGTAAACGCGAAGCGGGGTAGATGTGAGCTTGATGAAGCCTTTGGCCTCGTCGGCTGTCCAGCCCTTCTGAGTCTCGCCGTATTCGCCAAGCTTGCTCTTGAGGAGGTCAGCTTCAGCGTCCACTCCGACTGTCGAGAAGCTATATGGGCGGAGCTCAAGGGTGACTGTACCTGTCACATTGCGCTGGCTGCTCTCGAGCATCGCTTCTATATCGCGCATCACCGGCTCAAGATACTGGCTCTCGTGCAGGAACATTCCATACCAGTTGGCAACCTGATCTTTCCAATACTGCTGCCACTTTGAGAGGGTAAACTTCTCAAGGAATTTGTGTGCACCGATGATGAGCATAGGGGCTGCTGCCTCAAATCCCACACGGCCTTTGATGCCCACAATGGTGTCGCCGACGTGCATGTCACGACCGATGCCGTAGGCTGCGCCGATTGCCTCCACAGCGTTGATTGCTGCAATCTTGTCGCTGTAGCTTGTGCCGTTGACGCTGCAGATCTCTCCGTTTTCAAATCCGATCGAGAGGATTTCGCTGCCGCTCTTGCTGACCTGCTTGAGGTATGCGCTTTCCGGAAGTCCCTGCTTTGAGTCGAGGATCTCGCCGCCGCAGATGGAAGTGCCCCAGATGCCCACGTTGTAGGAATATTTGAGTTTGGTGAAGTCTGCGTTGAAGCCGCCTGCGTTGAGGTAATCAACCTCTTCCTTGCGGGTAAGGTTGCCGTCGCGGGTGAGGGTGATGATCTCCATTTCAGGGCACATCACGAGGAAAGTCATGTCAAAGCGGATCTGGTCATTGCCTGCTCCTGTCGAGCCGTGTGCGATGGCGTCAGCTCCGATCTCCTTTGCATAGCGGGCGATGGCCATGCCCTGGAAGATGCGCTCTGAGCTCACTGAGATAGGGTATGTGCCGTTGCGGAGGACATTGCCCCAAACCATATATTTCAGGCTCTTCTCATAGTACTCTTGAGTGACGTCAAGAGTGACATATTGTTTTGCTCCTAGCTTGTAGGCGTTTTCCTCATTGGTCTTGAGCTGCTCGGCTGAAAAACCGCCGGTGTTTGCACAAGCTGCATAAACTTCATATCCCATCTCTTTGGTGAGATACATTACTGTGTAGGAGGTGTCCAAACCGCCGCTGTATGCGACAACAACTTTTTTCTTGCTCATATTTTGATTTTTTATTCTTCAGGATGATGGATTTCAAGGTGCTCTTCAGGGTCAAAAAGAAGACCTGTGCAGATGCACATTTTGTAGTCGTGGCTCTCAAGGATGTCAAAGTGACGGCATCCTTCACAGCCTTTCCAGAACTCAGGATCGTCAGTGAGCTCGGTAAAAGGCACCGGTCTGAAGCCAAATTCATAATTCATCTTCATCACGGCCGCGCCTGTGGTGATGGAAAAAATCTTGGCGTGAGGGAAGAGTCTTCTGGACAAGAGGAAAGTCTGCTCCTTGATGAGCTTTGCGACTCCATGTCCGCGGAACTTATGAGCTACGATAAGTCCGGAGTTGGCCACAAAACTCTTGCCGCCCCATGACTCTATGTATGAAAAGCCGGCAAAGCGGCCATCTTCGCTCAAGGCGATGACGGCTTTTCCTGCCAAAATCTTCTCGCAGATGTATTCCGGAGTGCGCTTTGCGATGCCGGTCTTGCGCTCCAAAGAGGAAATGTAAATCTCTTGACAGATCTCCTCTGCAAATCTTGTGTGGCTCTCATCGGCCACTGTAACTATAAAATTCATATCGAGCCACTCAAGAGGATCGAACTCTCGACCTGCGCGTTACGAATGCGCTGCTCTACCGACTGAGCTAAAGTGGCTTAAAATCCAACAAAGATAGCAAAAATACTCTATAAATTAAAGCATTTTTGCTATCTTTTTGAAGCTCAAAAATTGTGAGCTATAGATGATTTCTCTTACTTCTTTTTGCTAAGCTTTGATGTTAAGTTGACCAACACTGTACCGAAAACTCCGGCGGTGATTGATCCAAGAAGAATCGCAATCTTACCGGCGTTTCTGAGGTGAGTCATTACTTCTACACTCTGCTCGCCAAATGAGAGGGTATCGACAAAGATTGACATTGTAAAGCCGATACCGCCCAAGCATGCCACGGCAAAGAACATCGCCCAGTTGGTTTTCTCAGGCATGGCGCCAATCTTCAGTTTTACGGAGATGAAGCTCAGGAGAGTGATGCCGATAGGCTTACCAAGTACAAGTCCGAGGAAGATACCCATTGTCACGCTACCCATCTCAGGGTCAAATGCAAAGATGTTGAAGAGTGATGGATCTGAGATCTCGACACCTGAGTTGGCAAGAGCAAAGATCGGGAGGATCAGGAAGTTGACCCATCCTGAAAGCGCATGCTCCACACGGTAGCTCATATCGAGTGAGCCGTGGGCGATGGATTCAAGCTTGCGCAGGCAGTGCTTCTGAGGGCCATTAGGGAATGGCTCGTTGTCGATGCCGTCATAGGCGTCAAGTCTGGCGATATATTTGTTGCGCTTGTGATAGTACTGTGACTTGTTGTAAAGTGAGTGCGACGGGATCAGGAATGCCATTACGACACCGGACATTGTCGCGTGGATGCCACTATAGTAGAAGAGCACCCAGACAGCAAATGCACACACCAGGTAAGGGAACATATTCTTCTCTCCGATGGCTCTGAGTACCAGTGCGATAGCGATTACGCCAAAGGAGATGGCGAGGAGAAGAAGATTGATCTTTCCGCCATAGAAAAGAGCCACTACCAGGATTGCGATGAGGTCGTCGGCGATGGCAAGTGCAGTGAGGAAGACCTTCATTGCTGTAGGGACCTTGTTGCCCAGGACAGAAAGGATGCAGACTGCAAATGCGATATCTGTTGCTGTCGGGATACCCCAACCGCTTGATGCCATAGTGCCCTTGTTGATGATTGCATAGATCAATGCAGGGAATGCAACACCACCAATCGCTGCAATTACAGGCAAAAGTGCTTTTTTAGGGCTTGATAGCTCTCCGTGGGCAATTTCTCGCTTGATCTCCAGACCCACAGTGAAGAAGAATATGACCATCAGAATGTCGTTGATAAACTTCTCCACAGTCATGTCGGCAGGGAAGAGGAAATCAAAATTTCCGTGGCTATCAAACAGGTGGATCTGTATGTTAGTCTCTAGGATGCTGTGATAAATGTGCTTTGTGCCGGGGAGGTTTGCAAAAAGTAATGCAAGCACTACGCATGACATAAGAAGTACACCTTGAAACCATGGCTGGTTGGAGAGTCTTCGACTTCTTTTGTTGAAGGCAAGGACATTTTTGTTCCAGGTATAAATCGGAATCAGTTTCATAATTTAGTAAGTTAATAAATGATATTTAGTTTGATTGTTTGAGTTTCGTTGTGTTTAGCCTCCAATGTGCATTGGCCCTCGCCGCTTGCTTGTATTGCGGTCCTTGGAGCAAGTTCTATGGCGATGAAGTCTCCGTGACGCACGCTGCAATGGCTGGTGGCAAGTGCAATCGCCTTGTTGATTTGATCTGCTTCGAGTGCGTGACAGCAAGTCAGCTCCTTTCCATCTGTGTATATGCGGAAATCCTGCTCCTCGGATAACCTGTCGATAGGGAGCATATCTGCCGGGAGTATGGATGTGTGATCCAGGCAGCTTGCGCTTGCATAAGCCTCAGGATGAGAGTCCATGAGGTTCTCTGCATAGAGCAGGCAGCCAAATCCAAAACTGTCATGGTAGCGCGAAGCAAATCGTTCTGAAATGCTTCTGCCCGGTTTGGTGACTTTTACAAAAAGGACGGGGGAGAGGCTCAGGGCTTTGACAAAGTCCGGAAGGTAGATGTCTCTAGAGTCCTTTTCCCAAGATGTGTCGGGTCTGCTCACGACCCTTCCTGATTGTGTCAAAACGATGATATTCATGGCCTAGAATAGTTTTCCTCCAAATTTTTCTTTGAGTTTTTCCAGCTTGAACTCTTCGTAGTATTTTGCAAACTGCGCTTTGGTGTCAAGAGTAAAGGAACTCTGTTCTATCCACGCAAAGTATGAAGGTTCTTTGTCAAAAAGCTCTTTGATGGTTTTGCCTTTATGCTTGCCAAAGTTGACAATCACCTCGCCTTTGTCGTTGTAGACGAGGTTGCCGGAGAAGTCGACATTTCTCTTTTTGACAAAGGACGACAAGTGCTTTACGTCATTTTTAAGCACTTCATATTTGTCCAGCTGAGCTTTCAGGACCTCATAGGTGGCGATGGTATCTGCTTCTGCTGTGTGAGCGTTGTCAAAATCCTCTCCGCCACAGTAGAATCTATATGCGGCCTTAAGGTTGCGTGGCTCCATCATATGGTAGATGTTCTGCACGTCAACCATCAGCGGCTCGTGAAGGTCTATGTTGATTTTCTTTCCGGCTCTTTTGACTCTCTCAAACTCCTCTGCGAGCATCGGGAGATCAAACTTCGACGAATTAAAGCCTGCAAGATCGGAATTCTCTAGCCATGAAGCTATTTCTTCAGCGAGCTCAAAGAAGGTAGGCTCGCCGGCTACCATATCGTCAGTGACGCCATTGACTTCGCTGGCCTCAGGACTGATGGGCCTTTGCTTGCCCTTCTCGTAGTCCCATGGCTTGATCTTCCAGGTCTTGATGCGCTGCTCGCCACCCGGGAGAACTTTTACAAAGCTAAGCTCGATGATTGATTCCGTAGGAATGTTAAGCCCCGTACTCTCGATGTCAAAGAAGATCAGAGGCCTTGTCAGATTTAACTCCATATTTCAATGCTGAATTATGAAACCATAATCGGCATCAGGATGCCGCAGATCTTCTCGCTTTCTTCCTCCTCGTCGGCAGGGACAATCAAAGCGGCCTTCCTTGCGCTGGCAAACTTGATGATCAGCGAGTCACATGCCATGTTGTTGAGGATGTCGATGACAAATGAAGATTTGAAGCCGATGCTGAGAGGTTCTCCGTTGTATTCGCATGAGAGCTTCTCGTAGGCCGCGAGAGCAAAGCCAAGGTCCTTGGCTGTAATCTCTATCTGACCGGCATTGAGCTCAAACTTGATATGGTTTGAAGCCTTATTGGCACACACGGCAACTCTCCTGACAGTGTTGAGAAGCTGGAGGCGGTCAATCTTGAGGATATTGGAATTATTCTGAGGGATCACCTTGCGATAATCCGGGAACTTGCCCACAACAAGGCGGCAGATCATGGTTGTGTGGCCATAGTTAAACTCTGCCATGCTCTCGTCAAACTTGACTACGACCTCTTCGCACTGCTTGTCGATGCCTGCTTTGAGGATGTTGGCCGGTTTCTTGTGGAGGATAAATGAAGACTTGACAGGTATCTCTAATCCCTTGCAGCTGTAGCAGATCAGTCTATGGAGGTCAGACGCTACGAGTGTCGGATTTTCAGGATCAAGATCAAAGAAAATACCGTTCATCGCAGGGCGCATCTCGTCGTCAGCAGCCGCATATATGGTTTTTGTGATGCCCTCTGCAAGGACTTCGGCAGGAAATACGAGACTTGTGGCGCTATCGCTGGCACTCTTGATGCTTGGGTAATCTTCTGCAGGGAAATATGGAAGCACAGAGTTACCATTGCTCCATACGCACTCAAACGAGCCTTCGCTTGTGGTCTTGACATTGAGCGGCTGGTCAGGAAGCTCTTTGAGAAGGTCGATGGCCTGACGTGCAGGCACTGCGATGCTTCCGCTTTCAACTACATTGTCTACCTCGATCTTGGTGCGGAGTGTGAGCTCCTGATCGGAAGCAGTGATCTCCAATTCGCTGCCATTGAGGACAAAGAGGAAGTTCTCCAGGATTGGGAATGCTGTTTTTGTAGGGATGGCCTTGTATACATCCATGATGCCCTTCAGGAGCGCTGCGCTTGAAATATTAAATTCCATATATCTTAATTTTCAATTAACCACAATATTTTTACAAAAGTACTAAATTATTCTCATATTTTGGCATATATTTTGACTTTTTAGCCGAGTTATGAGAAATGTAAAAATGGATATAAATATGAAAAGAGGACTTATTATTGTTTTATCGTCTGTTATCCTGAGTTCTTTGGCTTCCTATGCTGTTGTAACAGCTGTAAATAAGCAGTCTACGCCTCAGTATACGACAACATCTCTGCCTGACGGATCGGTCAGAACTGTCAATTTGTCATTGTCAGACTATCCTGACTTTACATTTGCGGCAGAGAATTCTGTAAATGCGGTGGTTTTTGTCAAGGTGACCATCCGTTCCAAAGAGAAACAGCAGGCCTACAATGATCCTTTCTACAGGTTCTTCTTCGGTGAAGATATGCCTCAGGAGAGAGAACGTGTCCGACAGGGTGTGGGCTCAGGTGTCATCATCAGACCTGACGGATATATCGTGACCAACAATCATGTGATAGATGGAGCAACAGAGCTGGAAGTGACGCTTAATGATAACCGCACCTACAAGGCAAATGTAATCGGCACCGATCCTGCTACCGATGTTGCACTCATCAAGATCGATGAGAAAAATCTTCCATATCTTGAGATGGCAGACTCGGACAACCTTCGTCTGGGCGAGTGGGTACTTGCAATCGGAAGCCCTCTTGGTGAGGAACTCCGCTCGACCATTACCGCCGGTATCGTGAGTGCCAAGGGTCGCTCGATGCCAAACTACAGCGGTGAGTTCAAGATTGAGTCGTTTATCCAGACCGATGCGGCTGTCAACCCTGGCAATTCTGGTGGCGCATTGGTAAACAAGGAGGGTAAAATGGTCGGCATCAATACTGCAATTGTTTCTACTACAGGTGCTTATGCCGGCTATGCTTTTGCTGTCCCTTCAAATATCGTAGCTAAGGTTGTGGCGGATATCATTGACTTTGGTTCTGTAAAAAGAGCAAAGCTTGGTGTGTCTATGAGCCAGATTACTGCAGAAATGGCAAAAGAAATGAAACTTTCTTCAGTTGACGGCGTATATATACACGAAGTTTCACCTGGAAGCACTGCTGACAGGGCCGGCATCAAGAGCAAAGATGTGATCGTCGCTATCGATGACACTCCTATCAAGACGCCTTCAGGACTTCAGGAGAAGGTAAACGGTTTCCGCCCTGGTGACAAAGCCACTGTCACAGTTATCAGAGACTCTAAGCAACAGATTTTTAACATTCAGTTCCTCACTGAAGAAGAGTCTGCCGTGGCAGTTGCTGACGATGGTACCGTGTTGTTCTATGGAGCAAGCCTCAAAGCCAATGAAAGAGGCGTGGAGATTGTTTCTGTGGGCAATGGAAAGGTAGCAAAGGCCGGTGGCGAAGACGGATTTGTCATCCTTTATGTTAACGATCAGAAGGTCAAGGAGCCTAAGGATGTGATAGAGATTGCCAAGAAGAGCAAGCGTTCTATCTTCATTGAGGGCATCACTGCCGGTGGCAGACCTGGATACTTCGGATTTGGCAAAGATGAATAGGTAACTCTGACGCGAAGCAATATGCATTATGGTCGCGGCTTGGGGTTGCCTCAAGCCGCGATTTTTTATTTTATACTATAATGAGACAGCTAAAGATTACAAAATCTATCACCAATCGTGAGAGTGCGTCGTTGGACAAATATCTCCAGGAGATTGGTCGCGAGGAGTTGGTTTCTCCGGAGGAAGAAGTAGAACTCGCCCAGCGCATCCGCAAAGGCGACAAAGAAGCTCTTGAAAAGCTCACCAGAGCCAACCTCCGCTTCGTGGTATCAGTAGCCAAGCAGTATCAGAATCAAGGACTCAGTCTTCCTGACCTTATCAATGAGGGCAATCTCGGTCTGATCAAAGCTGCTGAGAAGTTTGATGAAACTCGTGGTTTCAAGTTTATTTCCTATGCAGTGTGGTGGATCCGTCAATCCATCCTCCAGGCTCTTGCAGAGCAGAGCCGTATCGTGAGACTTCCTCTCAACCAGGTGGGATCACTCAATAAAATCAATAAGGCACTTGGCAAGTTTGAGCAGGAAAACGAGCGTCAGCCGTCAACCGAAGAACTTGCGGAAATGATTGATATTCCTAAGGATAAAATCGCTGATACATTGAGAGTTTCAGGCCGTCATGTGAGCGTTGACGCTCCTTTTGTGGAGGGCGAGGACAACAGCCTTCTGGATGTGCTTCCAAACGATGATTCGCCAAGCGCGGACCGCGGTCTGACCAACGAATCCCTCAGCACAGAGATCGAGAGAGCCCTCCAGATCCTTACTCCACGTGAGAGGGAGATCATCAAGTCTTTCTTCGGCATCGGTTGCCAGGAAATGACTCTTGAAGAGATCGGCGAGAGACTCGACCTTACTCGCGAGAGAGTGCGCCAGATCAAAGAAAAGGCTATCCGTAAACTCAAGAAACCATCGGCAAGCAAGTTGCTCAAAACTTACCTGGGATAATGACACCTGAACTTTTTATCGCTTCAAAGGCCTCAGAGGCCATCAAAGCTATCTATAACGCTGACGTAGAAGCTTCAGCACTTCAGATTCAAGCAACACGCAAGGAGTTTGAGGGAGATTTTACCTTAGTGGTATTTCCTCTTCTCAAGATCACCCGTCAGTCTCCTGATGCAACAGGAGTGGCTATAGGTGAGTGGCTCTGCCGGAATTGCGAAGAAATCACTGCATTTAACTCCGTAAAGGGCTATCTCAATATCTGTCTTTCTCCACTTTTCTGGAGGGATGCGCTTCAGTCTATGCACACAGACAAGGACTTCGGACAGCTTCCTCCTACAGGCAGAAAGGTGATGGTGGAGTTTTCTTCTCCAAACACCAACAAACCTCTTCACCTTGGTCATGTCAGAAACAATCTCCTTGGTGCGTCTGTCTCAGATCTCCTTAAAGCAGCAGGTGACGATGTGATCAAGACAACCTTGGTCAACGACCGTGGCGTGCACATCTGCAAGTCGATGTATGCGTGGGAGAAGCGTTTCAATGGTGCAACTCCTCAAAGCAGCGGCAAGAAGGGTGATCACCTTGTGGGTGACTGCTATGTAGAGTTTGCAAAGATGGAGAAGGAGGATCCTTCCGTGATGGAAGAGGTGCATGATATGCTTGTGAAGTGGGAAGAGGGTGATCCTGCAGTCAGAGCTCTCTGGCAGATGATGAACGAGTGGGTGTTTGAAGGCTTTGACCAGACCTATAAAGCGCTCGGAATCAGCTTTGACAAGACATATTATGAGCACCAGACCTACCTTCTTGGCAAGGAGCTGGTACAGAAGGGATTGGATATGGGCGTCCTGGTCAGGGATCCTGATGGCTCTGTATGGTGTGACCTCACAGCCGACGGACTTGACCGCAAGCTTCTGCTTCGTTCGGACGGAACATCTGTCTATATGACTCAGGATCTCGGTACTGCAGAGAGCCGTTTTAACGAATACAGACTCGACTCACACATCTATGTTGTGGGTGATGAGCAGAACTATCACTTCCAGGTGCTCAAACTCATCCTCTCCAAACTCGGCTTTGACTGGGCAGATCAGATCTTCCATCTCTCCTATGGTATGGTAGAGCTCCCTGAGGGCAAGATGAAGTCACGTGAGGGAACAGTTGTAGATGCCGACGACCTCATCGAGAAGATGTATGAAGAAGCAAAGAGCAGCTCGGAGGAGAGCGGCAAGCTTGCTGACCTTGCTGAAGATGAGAAGGAAGCACTGTATCGCAATATCGGTCTCGGTGCGCTCAAGTACTTTATCCTCAAGGTCGATCCTAAGAAGAAGATGCTCTTCAACCCTAAGGAAAGTATCGACTTCAATGGCAATACCGGTCCGTTTATCCAGTATACTCATGCGCGCATCCAGTCCATCCTTCGCAAGGCTGCAGAGCAGAATATCGCTCCTGCACTTGCAGAAAATGTGGACCTGAGCGCCAAGGAGGTAAGGCTCATCAAACTCCTTCTCTCATATCCTCAGAAAGTTGCTGAGGCTGCAGCTGCGCTCTCGCCTGCGGTTATTGCCAACTATTGCTATGAGATCTCCAAGGAGTTCAACCAGTACTATCACGATACCACTATCCTCAAAGAGCCTCAGAAAGAGCTTCTTGCGATGCGACTTGTGCTCATCGACACTCTTGCACGTGTGCTCCGCAGAGGTATGAAAATCCTTGGAATTGAACTCCCGGACAGAATGTAATATCCCAACCTCACTTAAAGAGGTTCAGAAGCTTGGGTGGGACTACATCGACATCATCTTTTTTACAGGTGATGCCTTTGTGGACCACCCAAGTTTTGGCACTGCCTGCATCAGCCGATATCTCCAGAAGGCAGGCTACAGGGTCGCTGTAGTGCCACAGCCTAACTGGCGTGACGATCTCCGTGACTTCAGGAAACTTGGTGCCCCGAGACTGTTTTTTGCAGTCAATTCGGGTGCTATGGACTCGATGGTCAACCATTATACCGCAGCAAAACGTCTTCGTCACGATGATGCCTACACTCCGGAAGGCCGATTTGGCCAGCGTCCGGACAGGGCAGTGACAGTATATACCAAAATCCTCAAGCAGCTATGGCCGGAAGTGCCTGTGGTGATAGGTGGTGTGGAGGCGTCTTTGAGGCGCTTGTGTCACTATGATTATTGGGATGACCGCCTGATGCCTTCCATCCTTGTGGATAGCGGCGCGGACTGGTTGTGCTATGGCATGGGCGAACGCACGATGCTGGAGCTCACCCGCGCGATTGAGGCAGGGCGCAATATCCGCCAGATAGAGCGCATCCCGCAGATCGCATTCTATCGCAAGGGACGCTGCAAAGTCGAAGATGCGGTGCTGCTACATTCATACGAGCGCTGCCTGTCTGACAAGAAGGCCTTTGCGGAGAATTTCCATGTGATTGAGACTCAGGCAAATATGCTTCATGCCAGCACGCTTGTCGAGCCGACCGGCGAAGGCTATGTCCAGGTCAATCCGACTCTTCCTCCGGCGACAACCGAGGAGATGGACAGCTTCTGGGATCTGCCGTTTACCAAGCGCCCGCATCCCCGCTATAAAGACAAGCGCATCCCGGCCTACGATATGATCAAGGATTCTATCATTACCCATCGCGGATGCTTTGGCGGTTGCAATTTCTGCACGATAGCAGCTCATCAGGGGAAATTTATCCAGTCGCGTTCGGAAAAGTCAATAATCCAGGAGGTAAAGAAGCTGGCGGCAATGCCTAGCTTCCGAGGAAATATCTCGGACCTTGGTGCTCCGACGGCCAATATGTATGGCATGCAGGGTAAAGATTCGTCCTTGTGTGCAAAATGCCGCAGACAGTCGTGTCTTTATCCTTCAGTGTGTCCTAATATGGACAGAAGTCATGAGCGGGTGCTCAAACTATATAGGATGGTCGACGCCGTGCCGGGAGTGAGGCACTCATATATCGGCAGTGGAGTGAGGTATGATCTGTTTCTGGATGCCAAGGGATATACCGATGATTATGGCAAGAGTTACCTTAGAGAACTCATGCTCAATCACACCTCGGGGCGACTCAAGGTGGCTCCTGAACACACTGAGGACTCTGTTTTGAAATATATGGCAAAGCCATCTTTTAAGGTTTTTGAAAGATTGAGAGTGGAGTTTGACAAGATTAATAAAGAAAACGGAACTCACACTGAACTTGTGCCATATTTCATCTCGTCACATCCGGGATGCACTAAGGCTGATATGCTCAAACTAGGGGCAAATCCTTGTCTGAAAGGTATTTGGATGGAGCAGGTGCAGGACTTTATGCCGACCCCGATGACGACTTCTTCCGTGATGTTTTATAGCGGACTGGACCCAAGAAATATGCAGCCGGTGTTTGTAGAGAAAAATCCTGAAAGAAAAAAAGCACAAAAGGCAGTTTTTTTTAATAAGAAAAAGTAGTATTATTGCAGTCCAAATCTGAAAATTATGGCACAAGACAATAGAAGAAGACGTATTCTTAGCTACGAAAACATGTCACCGGACTTGGCTGCAGCATTTGCAGAGAAGTTTCCCAATGGTGCAAATGACTATCTCCCAGCACTCACAAGGTATACCAAGCCTGACGGTACTCCTTTCTTTGCCGTTACGCTTGAAATGCCGGACAGCATCTGTCTGATCAAGATACAGGTAGAAGTTGATGATGTAGAGGATCTTGAAAAGTGGCTAGAGACGGAGATGGATGCCAATAGCGAGCAGGTTACCGGTGCAAGGCCTACTGCTGATGAAAACAGTACCCTGCCGGATGACAACATCGCACAGTATGGTTCCGGAGAGGATGAAAATTAGTTTGTAGTTGATCCGATTAAAGAAAATATCAGAAGAAAACAAGCTTTTATTGCTTAGTTTGCTAGTCGGCGTGCTCAGTGGGTGCGCCGCTGTG
>CALEJC010000252.1 GCA_937898205.1 uncultured Bacteroidales bacterium | reverse complement strand
CCCATACGGCAAGCAGACCGTGCTTGGCAGCCAGGAGCACCTCAAGAACCCTTCAATCACCAACGTAAAGAAATATCACGACGATTACTATGTCCCTAACAACATCGCTGTCTGCCTCTCAGGCGACTTCGATCCTAAGGAGGTAGTAAAGATCATCGAGAAGTATTTCGGCGACTGGGAGCCAAATCCAAATATCCCTGTGCTCCAGTATGAGCCGGAGCAGCCTATCACCAGCCCTATTATTAAAGAGGTATATGGCCTTGAGGCTGAAAACATGGCCATCGCATGGAGACTTCCTGGCGCTAGAGACCTCAAGACTTCAGCAGTTGCAGATATGGCCAGCTATATGCTCAACAACGGCAGCGCCGGCATCATTGACATCAACGTGACTCAGCAGCAGAAGGCTCTCTCACTCGGCGCAGGCTTCAGCTCGCAGCCTGACTACAGCTCATTCCTGATGATGGGTACCCCTAAGCAGGGCCAGACCCTCGAAGAGCTCAAGGACCTCGCACTCGAGCAGCTCAGACTTCTCAAGGCCGGCGAATTTGACGAATCTCTCATCAAGGCAACCATCAACAACCTCAAGCTTGACGAGCAGCGCAGCCTCGAGAGCAACAGCGCCCGCGCGCAGAAATACATCACTGCATTTATCAACGGCATCGAGTGGAAGGACGCTGTGGGCGAAATGGACCGCTATGCCGCTGTGACTAAGGAGGATATCGTGGCATTTGCCAACCAATACCTCTCTGAGGACGCATGCGTGATCGTATACAAGCGCCAGGGCGAGGACAAGACAGTGCAGAAGATCTCCGCACCTAAGATCACCCCTATCGTAACCAACCGCAACATGCAGAGCGCATTCCTCACTGAGATGCAGGCTGCAGAGGTTAAGCCGATCGAGCCTGTATTTGTGGATTTCAGCAAGGACATGTCAGAATTCCAGCTTGCCAACGGCATCAATGTGCTCTACAAGCAGAACGACGTCAACGACATCTTCAATTTCCAGGTGACCATCAACAAGGGCACATTGACCAACCCTGAGCTTGGTGTGGCCATTGACTACCTCTCATACCTCGGCACCGAGAAGGTGAGCGCAACAGACTTCGCAAAGAAGATGTATGAACTCGCATGCAGCTTCTCAGCCAGCGCCAGCGTCAACTCTACAACCCTCTCAGTGCGCGGTCTCAGCGAAAACATGGTTGAGGCAGTGAAGGCAGTCGAGGATCTCATCTACAATGCAGTGGGTGACGAAGAAATCCTCGCCAACATCAAGAGCGACATGATCAGAAGAAGGTTCAACCAGAAGAAGAACCAGAGCGCATGCTACAGCGCACTCAATACATTTGCCCAGTGCGGCCCTGAATATATCAAGAGCGCAACCCTCAGCAATGAGGAGCTCATGGCTCTTGAGTCGGAGGCCCTCCTCGCAATGGTTAAGGAAGTCTTCTCACTCGGCCAGGAGATCACCTACTACGGCCCTATGAGCGAAGCCGAATTCAAGACTGCTGTCGCAGAGTGCCACGTGATGGGCGAGAACCAGCAGCCTCTCCCTGAGACATTTGAGCCTGCAATCCTCAAGACAGCCAGCAACAAGGTCATCCTTGCACCATACGACGCTGCCCAGCTCTATTACAGACAGTACTCTGCTCTCGGCGAGAAGTTTGATCCTGCTGCCCAGGCAGACATCCAGCTCTACAACGAGTACTTCGGCGGCGGCATGAACGCTATCGTATTCCAGGAGATGAGAGAGGCCAGAGGACTTGCCTACTCAGCTAATGCTTCACTCTCGCAGAGAGGCATCATCGACGACAACTATGTATTCAGCGCATTCATCGCCACCCAGAACGACAAGATGCAGCAGGCAATCGAAGCATTTGACGAGATCATCAATGAAATGCCGGTTTCCGAGAATGCATTCAATGTGGCCAAGGAGGCGATGATTTCACGCATGCGCACTCAGCGCACCCGCGGAATGGCTGTGCTCGCAGCCTACAAGAGCTGCCGCCGTCAGGGTCTCAGCGAGCCTCTCACAAAGCAGGTATTTGAGCAGGTTCAGAACATGACCATCGAGGATGTGAAGGCAACTCAGCAGAAGTGGGTTAAGGATCGCACCTATACCTATGCAATCCTCGGTCGCATCGAGGATCTTGATACCAAGTATCTTTCAACCCTCGGACCAGTAGAGGTTGTAACACTCGAGGATATCTTCGGATATTAGAATTTATACACCTTATATTACTTAAAGGGCGCCTATATCTATGGGTGCCCTTTTTAAATAATTTTAATAAGTAGCCGATTTGCAAAGTTTTTTATTAAAAATTTTGTAAATGTCGCCTAAAAGATTAACTTTTAGGCTGTAATTATTTTAACCAAAAATTATCAACCTAATGAGATCTATTATGTATCTGGGTCACAGGTACCTCACGGTGCTTTTGACTTGCGTTGCCCTCGTTCTTGGGGGATCAGCAGCCGCTCAGACAATTACCAGCTCTGGTAAGGTTGTTGACGCTAACGGCGAGCCCGTTATCGGCGCTTCTGTAATCCAAAAAGGTAGCACCACAAATGGTGTAATCACTGATGTTGACGGAGCTTTCAAGCTCGTTGTCCCATCAGGCTCAACAATTGAGATTTCTTGCATCGGTTATGTAACAGTTGATGTTGCTGCCGCTGCCAATCTCGTGGTAACTCTCGAAGAGGATACAACTCTTCTTGAAGAAACAGTAGTGGTGGGTTATGGTACCATGAAAAAGACCGATGTCACCGGTGCGATGGTATCTGTAACTTCAGAATCACTCACCTCCAATCCGGTAACAAATGCTGTTGAGGCCCTTCAGGGTAAGGCTGCAGGTGTCTATGTTTCAAACAACGGACGTCCTGGTTCTGCCGGTTCGATCACCATCCGTGGTACAAACTCAATCTCAGCTTCTTCTTCTCCACTCATCGTCATTGACGGTATCATTTCTCGAAGCGTTGGTCTTGATATGATCAACCCTCAGGATATCGAGTCTATCGAGATCCTCAAGGACGCTTCTGCTACCGCTATCTATGGTGCACAGGGTGGTAATGGTGTTGTTCTCGTGAGCACCAACAGAGGTAAGAAGGGCAAAGTTTCTGTCAACTACTCAGGTACTGTAACTGCAGAGAAGATTTTTGACGTACTCCCAATGATGGATATCGCTCAGACCATGGAGTGGCGTCGTTGGGCATACTACTATGCAGGTCTCACCGACATCCCTGGCAACCAGCCAAATCTCGATGTGGATAGAGCTCATATCAACATCAAGGGTGTAGGCGAAGCAGCTTGGGCAAACATCCTTAAGGGTTGGGGTCTTACATACGAGCAGTGGCAGAACGGTGCTACTTCTAATAATTGGGACCCTTCAAAGGTTACCAGCACTGACTGGACCAAGTATTCAGACCGCGTAGGTATCACTCATGAGCACACTATCAGCGCTTCAGGTGGTACAGATAAGGTAAATGCATACGTTTCATTTGGTTATCTCAACAACCAGGGTACTACTCAGGGACAGGGTTTCCAGAGATATACAATGAGAGCAAGTGCAGACATCACTCCTAAGGACTGGTTCAAGATGGGTAGTTCAATCAACCTCCGCTACTCAGATCAGGCATACGGTGTGGACGGCTCAGGCGGTGCATCAAACAGCCTTCCTGGCTCTCTCCGCGCAAGAGCACTCACCCTCTTCCCTTACGGTGTACCATACGATGAGAATGGCGAGCGCCTTCTCTATCCTGACGGACACGAGCTCAACGTAACAGTAGTTGACGAAGTGGGCAAGGTAGCTATCAGCAACCTCAGTTATGATATTTCAGCCAGCCTCTATGCTGAGTTCAACTTCGGCGAAATGTGGGCTCCTCTCAAGGGCTTGACATTTAAGAGCAACTTCGGTCCTCAGCTCAGATTCACACAGGCATATAAATATATGTCAAAGGACAGCGCCAACCGTATGCAGGTAGGTAAGGACTATGTCAGCTCAGGTGCTAGCAAGAACTTCTCTTGGACCATCGACAATATGCTTTACTACAATAGAACATTTGGCAAGCACTCTGTCGATGTGACTCTCCTCCACGAGGCGATGTACAACATGAGCACTCAGCTCTACAGCATGAACGGTACTGATATCCAGCTCGGTAAGGTAGGCATGGAGATGACTCAGCTTTGGTGGGGCCTCAATGGCAGCACTTACACAAGAGAAGGTGAGCCTAGCTTCAACTCTCTGAGCGAAGCACAGATGGTATCTTACATGGGCCGCGTTAACTATGGCTTCAACAACAGATATCTCCTCACTCTCTCATATCGTTACGACGGTGCTTCTCAGCTCGGTCCTGGACACAAGTGGCAGGGATTCCCTTCAGTGGCTCTCGGTTGGAGACTTGATCAGGAAGACTTCATGAAGGACATTGACTGGATTGAGAATTTGAAGCTTCGCACAGGTTGGGGTAAGACAGGTAACTACTCTGTGGGCCGTTATTCAACCAAGGATGACCTTTCTTCTTCTATCATCAACTTTGGTGCACAGGGAGAGACTGTTTACTACACTCCTAACAGCTTTGCCAACCAGGAGATCAGCTGGGAGGTTACAGATCAGTACAACATTGGTGTTGACTTCTCTGTACTCAAGGGCAGAATCTCAGGTGTAGTTGATGTTTACCACAACAGAACCAACGGTTTGATCTTCGATGTAAAACTCCCTTCTGCTTCCGGTAAGACAAGTACAAAGGACAACATCGGTAAGCTCCACAACAATGGTATCGATATCACTTTGAACACCATCAATATCAGCAGAAAGGATTTCTCTTGGAGATCTACTCTCAATCTTGACTTCAACAAGAACAAGATCATTGAGCTTCAGGATGGCAAGAATGATATGGTAGGTAATGGTTGGTTCATCGGCCAGCCTCTCAGAGTGGCTTATACATACAAGAGCCTCGGTCTCTGGACCGACTCTCCTGAAGATCTTGCTGAGATGGCAAAATTCAACGCCAACGGTCACAACTTCGAGCCAGGTTTCACCCGCGTAGAAGACCTCAATGGTGACTACAAGATCGATGCAAACAACGACCGTCAGATCCTCGGCAATTCAACTCCTCTCTGGAACCTCGGTTTCACCAACACATTCAGATATAAGAACTGGCAGCTCGACATCTTTATGTTTGGTCGTCTCGGTTACTTCACTCAGACAGGATATGCTCAGGCAACTTATGCTCCTGCTCGCGTAATGGACTACTACACAGAGGATAACAAGGATGCAGTTTTCGGAAAACCAGTATGGCACAGAGAGTCAAATGCTGATGCATACAACGGCAACCTTATCCAGATCAACAATGGATTCATCAAGGTTCGTCAGATCTCTATCGGCTACAACTTCCCAGAGAAGATGCTCAAGCCTATCGGTCTTAAGTCAGTAAGAGTAAACGCTCAGCTCAAGAACCCATTCTCAGTATATGACGGTGCTTGGTGGACTGATAGTGACGCAGGTCAGAGTGTTAACAGAGGTCTTGTATTTGGTGTTAACATCGGATTCTAATTATTAAATGACAGTTATTATGAAAAATATAGTTAAGATTGTTTCAGGTTTGATGCTGATTGGAGCACTCACCATCACCACCTCTTGTGGAGATAAGTTCCTTGAGGAGGTCAAGAGAGACACCATCTCTACAGACTACCTTAATACTCCTGAAGGTCTGGCTTCAATGAGTGAGAGTCTTTACATCCAGTTTAGACAGCTCTTCTACGCAGAAGGTTATTGGCCATTTACCAATGCCGGTACTGATGAGTTTATGATCGGTGGCGACGGCGCCAGCGAGGCATACAATACATATGACTCAAGACTTTCTTCAAGCCCTACTGGTTCTGCTAATACAGCAGCAATGAGCTGGGTATGGGACGGTATGTATCCTTGGATCTCAAGAGCCAACACCATCATCGCCAAGGCTGAAGAAGTGATGAAAGGTTCTCCTCTTTACAATGAGACTGTGGGTACAGCACATTTCCTCAGAGGTTTTGATTACCTCACTCTCGTAATGCAGTATGGTGAGATTCCTCTTGTTACAGAGCCTGTAGACAGACCAAACAAAGAGTACGGCAGAGACTCTAAGGAGGAAGTATATGAAGTTATCATCAGCGACCTTAAGAAGGCATACGATCTCCTTCCTGAGAAGCCAACTGTTAATAAGCTCAGCAAATATGCTGCTGCTCACTTCCTCTCAAAGGCTCACCTCTGGAGAGCATCCGAGATCAATGCAGACTGGAACAGCAAATATGTTGCACAGGACCTTAAAGACTGTATCACTTATGCTGATGTAGTAATCGGTGCTCACCCTCTTGCAGCAGACTATGGTGACCTTTTTGCTAACTTCACAGGCTATGACACATCTATCACCGAGACCAACTCCGAGATAGTATTTGCAGCTTCTCACACAAGCGAGTCTTCTATCAGAGGTACAAATGGTGGCAACATGACTCTTTGCTGGTTCCTCGCTCCTTATCAGAATACCTTCCACTTCCTCGAGAGAGATATCCCTGGTGGTCGCGGATATCAGCGTATGAAGACTACTCCTAAGTACACTTACTTCCTCTATGATCTTGAGAACGACTCTCGTTTCTGGAAGTCTTTCAAGACTACATGGGCTGTAAACAAAGTCAGTGGTACAGAGTACGAACTTCCTGATGGATCTAAGGTAAAAGGCAACGAATACTTTGATGATACATTTGCCAAGTATATGGCCGGTATGTATATCATCAACCGCGATGATTATGGCCAGCAATATGATGTAAAGGATGTTACCATCGTGAGCAACGGTATGCCAGCGCTTCCTAACTTCCCTATCAAGGACTATGCTACAGACAAGTACATCCCTGTCATCAGAGCTCTCCTCGCATATGACAATGGCGTAGCTACTCAGACCAGTCTTAGCCCTAATAAGGATGGTGTTTATGTACCTATCGCAAAGTATCACGACGGAGCAGTGCATGCATACAACCAGGCTCAGGGATTCAGAGATGTCATCTTTGCCCGTTCAGCTGAGGCTTACTTCTTCAAGGCAGAGGCTCTCGTGCGTCAGGGCAATATCGATCAGGGTATCGCAGTTCTCAAGCCACTCCGCGATAGAGCTCAGTACAAGGCTGGTGAGGCTCGTGATGAGTACCACGACGGTGGCGAGGCTCTTGCTTGGAGCACATACAAGGGCACCCTTGGCAAGTATGACGGCATCAACTCATTCTATCCAAGAAACTCTTACTTCTACTCAATCGGCGGTTGGGATAAGGATCAGGCATACAGAGACGCTATCAACGCAAAGGCTTCTACTCTTGCTCCTGTATCTAAGAGCAACTACCCTAAGGAGGATCAGTACATCATGAATATGATTGCTAAGAGAAATCCTAAGTATGCTTCTGATGAGTTTACTAGAGCTCTTTGCTACATCCTCAACGAGAAGAGCCGTGAGATGTATGGTGAGTTCCATAGATGGCCGGATCTTGCTAGAACCAAGACTCTCGAAGATCGTCTCCTTACTTTCAACGATCAGGCTATGACCACAACTCCTACAGATATCCTCGGCAACACTCAGGCTATCACTGGATATGATAAGGATGGTAATGCTCAGACTATCACCTACGCCTCTCCATATGGTGGACAGTTCAAGGCAGAGAAGCATTATCTCCGTCCTATCCCTCAGAACTTCCTCGACCTTATCACCAAGGATGGCAAGCCTCTCACAACTGATGAGAAGCAAGCAATGCAGAACCCTGGTTATTAATAAATAATATCTCTTCTGTTACTGAGAGCGTCCGCCTGGCGGGCGCTCTCTTTATTTTAGCTACATCAAGAACTCAGACATCTCCCCTGCTCCGGACTCTACATTGCCGAAAAGAGCAAGGCCAATACCATGAAACTCTTCGAGCAGGAGAAGGTGAAGTAATTCCATTCGATAAAAGTTATACAGAATTGGCAGGAAAAGTTTGTTTCTTGCCAAAATTGTAATACTTTTGTAGCACAAACCAGAGGATGATGAAAACTACAGATTATATTGTCCAGTATGCAGCACAACAGCAGGGGGCTTTCCGAAGGAAGGACCTGGCTGCATGGCTGGAAAGTATAGGCACCCCGGTTGGTGCTGGGCTTCAGACACAACTGAGACGCCTGGTATCATCTGGCCGTCTTGTTAAATCCGGGTGGGGAGAGTATAAATTGAGCGATTATGCAAAGCCTCGCTTTCAAGTGACACTAAAGCCAGAAACCAAGGAGATGGCCCAGTATCTGAAAAAGCGTTATCCTATAGCTGATTTCTGTATTTGGGATGCAGCAAGCATCATCCCTTTTATGCTCCACGTACCCAATATCAAAATGATTATTGTTGATGTGGAGCGACTTCTAGAGCAATCTTTCCCGGACGCCATTCGCGAGAAGTATCCGAATATGATCGTGCTACCAAACCCCACTAGGGAGGAATTCATTAAGTTTGGGAGCACCAAAGACACTATTATCCTTCACACGCTCACAACGGAAGCTCCTCTTGATAAATTTGAAGGGATTCCTGTTCCTACTACTGAGAAACTATTGGTAGACATCGTAATTAATCCCGAATTTGAATTTCTGCAAGGAAGTGAAATTACACGCATCTACCAGGAAGTGTTCTCCGATTTCAGCATTTCCCGCAGCAGACTCATTCGCTATGCCCGACGTCGCTACTGCGAAGAAAAGATACAGCATATCCTTAACCGCATAAATCCTTAGAACTATGATTGACCCTCAAAGCCGAAGCCTGGAATGGATTGAACAGGCCAGCGGTCTAATTCCCAATATCGCAGACACTGCACTTGTAGAGAAAACTATCCGTGCCCTCTCGTTGCTGGAATCCCTTGTGCGTTCCGGCTGTCCCTTTATCTTCAAGGGAGGTACGGCTCTAATGCTGCACTTGAATACTTCTAGACGACTCTCGATAGACGTGGACATTGTTTGTCCTCCAGGAACGGATATCAGGGAGTTCCTGGGGCAATACGGAAAAGAGTATGGTTTCATCGAAGCGCAGGAGATAGAGCGTAACTCTCGTACCGGCGTCCCTAAATCCCATGCAGAGTATCGTTATGCGGTCACATACCCTTCCGGCAGGCCTGTAGACAAGATTCTGCTGGATGTTCTGTATGAGGATATTCACTACAGTGAAGTGGTTTCACTCCTTATTGAAAGCCCGCTTCTTAAGCAGATCGGGGCTCCAGCAATAGTCCAGTGCCCCAGCCTTAAAAACATGCTGGGAGACAAACTCACCGCGTTTGCTCCTCATACTACCGGCATACCCTTCTACAAGAATGGGGATGAGTGCTTTATGGAAATCATGAAACAACTCTACGACGTCAGTTCCATCCTCGACAGAATTGATGACCTGACAGAAGTCCGGAAAGCCTACAGTGAAATTGTACCCATTGAATTGGGTTACCGCAGTATGAATCATCTGTCCGAGTCTGACGTTTTGGCAGACACATACAACTGTGCCATGAATATCTGCCACCGTGGCGCGCTCAATAAAACAGAATTCGGATACTATTCCGATGGCGCCCGACGTGTCAATAGTTTCATCATACCAGAGAATTATAATGCCGATATCGCTATCAGGGACGCGGCCAAGGTCGCTTATCTGGTCAGACTGATTCAGACCGGGAATGATAAGGTCAAGCATTATAAGCCCGAAATGGATGACGAACTAGCTGGCGCTCTTATCCAGAATCAGAATCTCAACAAACTGAACCGCATCAAAAAGATAAGCCTGGAAGCATTTTTCTACCTCCTCGAGATAGAGAGAATGGCCGATAGGCCTTGAATCGTTTAGCTACATCAAGAACTCGGACATCTCCCCTGCTCCGGACTCGCGGATCTGGGTAGAAGAGATATTGACAAGAGGAGCGTCGGCAATGGTGATTTTATAATCAGGAGACTCGCTGAGCAGCTGAGCTGCAATCACATCCAGATCATAACCCTCGCGTGGAAAGACCACAACTCCGTATTCTTTCAGGATGCGTTCAGAGTCCTTCCAGCGCTTGATGATGGCAAGGTTATCGGCGCCGATGACCAGTACAAAGGAGTTGTCAGGCTCCCTCTGCTTGAGTGCATCGAGGGTTTTGATTGTATAATGCGGCGCGCTCATCTTCATCTCGATGTCGTCAACTCTCACATTGAGCTCAGGATGCCTCCTGACAGCTTGGACAGCAGCGGCATAGCGCTGAGGAGCATTATCTGCCTTGGAAGAGTCTTTGAGTGGATTTTGTGGAGAAATCACAAGATAGACGCAGTCAAAAGAAGCGTCACGGGTAAGGTATTCCATAATAGCCTGATGGCCGATATGGAGAGGATCAAAAGAGCCGGAATAGACTGCTACTCGCATAGAAAATCGTCGACCATCTTTTCTGCTGTGGCAAAAGTCTCGCTCAAGACGTCATTGACAAGCTCACGGTCAAACTTGCCTCTGGCAAAATCTATCTCCGAGCCGGCCTTGGCAAGTCTCTCAAGGATAGCTTCTTCGCTATCTGTAGCACGAGAGCGCAGACGGCTCTCAAGCACCTGAAGATCAGGAGGAAGGATGAGCACAGACATGGCTGCATCGCCAAAATATTTCTTGAGACTCACACCGCCCTTGACATCTACATCAAAGATAATGACATGGCCCTTGGCCCAGATGCGCTCCACTTCGCTCTTGAGAGTGCCGTAGAAACGATCGTTATAGACTTCTTCATATTCCACAAAAGCATCCTTTGCGATGAGATCTCTAAACTCCTCGGCAGAAAGAAAATAGTACTCTACACCATGCTTCTCTGTGCCACGTGGGGCGCGCGAAGTCGCAGAGATGGAAAATTCAAACTCAGGATGCAAGCCAAGAAGATGGCTCACCACAGTGCTTTTGCCTGCTCCGGATGGCGCTGAAAATATGATAACTTTACCTGTCATTCCTTGTATATTATTCTACAAATTTAGTTAAATTTGCAAGATTTTAGATAGTTAGTTATACAAATATATTATTTAAACATTTATGAAGGTTTCATTTAAAGATCTCGGCCTCGTAAACACCCGTGAGATGTTTGCAAAGGCAGTAAAGGGTGGCTACGCTATCCCAGCTTTCAACTTCAATAACATGGAGCAGCTCCAGGCCATCATCCAGGCTTGTACAGAGACTAAGTCTCCTGTTATTCTTCAGGTTTCAAAGGGCGCTCGCAACTATGCCAACCAGACCCTCCTCCGCTATATGGCTCAGGGTGCTGTTGAGTATGCAAAGGAGCTTGGTTGGAAGAAGCCACAGATCGTGCTTCACCTTGACCATGGCGATAGCTATGAGGTGTGCAAGAGCTGTGTAGATTTTGGTTTCTCATCAGTAATGATCGACGGTTCACACCTCCCCTACGAGGAGAACGTAGCTCTCACAAAGAAGGTCGTTAAGTATGCTCACAAGCACGATGTGACTGTGGAGGCTGAGCTTGGCGTGCTCGCAGGTGTAGAGGATGAGGTTTCATCAGAGGTTTCTCACTACACTAAGCCAGAGGAGGTTATCGACTTTGTCAAGAAGACAGGTTGCGACTCTCTCGCTATCTCAATCGGCACATCACACGGTGCATATAAGTTTACTCCTGAGCAGTGTACACGCGACGAGCAGACAGGCCGTCTCGTGCCACCACCACTCGCATTTGACATCCTCAAGGCCATTGAGAAGAAGCTCCCTGGATTCCCAATCGTTCTCCACGGATCATCTTCAGTGCCACAGGAGTATGTAGACATCATCAACGCCAACGGCGGCAAGCTTCCTAACGCAGTGGGCATCCCAGAGGAGCAGCTCCGCAAAGCAGCCAAGAGCGCCGTTTGCAAGATCAATATCGACTCTGACTCACGTCTCGCAATGACAGCTGCAGTGCGCAAGCACTTCGCTGAGAACCCTGGTCACTTTGATCCACGTCAGTATCTCAAGCCAGCTCGCGAGGAGATGAAGAAGATGTATGTACACAAGATCATCAACGTGCTTGGGTCACAAAACAAAGCTAGATAATTGACTGATCAGTATCCATCTAAGTTGCTTAAAGACGCTGTGGAAGCCATCAGCTCCCTTCCGGGAGTGGGCTCCCGCAGCGCTTTGCGCTTAGCTTTGCACCTGCTTAAACAACCCCAGGAAAACATTCCCCATTTTGCATCGGCGATCGATCGCCTTGCAACAGACGCCCGCTATTGCAGAAACTGCATGATGCTTGCCGACGACGAGATCTGCACCATCTGCGCTGACAGAAGCCGTGACCACAGCACTATCTGCGTGGTGGAGAGCATCAGAGACGTGATGAGCATTGAGGCCACAGGCCAATATCGCGGCGTCTATCATGTGCTCGGAGGCATCATCTCCCCTATCGGAGGTATCGCGCCTTCCGACCTGAAAATCAAAGAATTAAGCGAGAGGCTTCAAGCCGATCCCGGCATCAGCGAAGTCATCCTTGCACTCAGCACCGATGTGGAAGGTGAGACCACATCGTTTTATATCTATCGCCAGATCGAGAAGTTTGGCGTCAAAGTCTCCACCTTGGCCAGAGGCCTTGCGTTTGGAGATGATCTTGAATATGCCGATGCACTCACTCTCGGCAAGTCTATCCTCAACCGCCAGATATTCAAGCCTTAGAATGGAAAACCTCCTTATCGCTTGCTCCTTGTGTGCCGACTGCTTTGCAGTGTGCCTCGCATCCAGCGTGTGCCTCAAGCAATGCACATGGAAGAAGGCGCTCGGCATCGCCATCAGCTTCGGCATCATTCAGGCCGGACTGTTGTTTGCCGGATGGGGCGGCGCGGCGTTATTTGCCGGCTTTGTGGAGAAATGGTCAAAATGGATTGCATTTGCTTTGCTTGCTTATGTGGGCGGAAACATGTTTCTTGAAGGCATCAAGGGCAAGAGCGAAGGG
>CALEJC010000251.1 GCA_937898205.1 uncultured Bacteroidales bacterium | reverse complement strand
CTGGTCGTTGAATACTCTGCCCTGATCGTCGCTGATCTCTACGTTAAATCTGCAGATCTGATCAAAATTGATGTTCTTAGGCAGTGCAATCTCATAGTCTGTCACTTCTCTTGGCTCGCAGTCAGGAGAGAATGCACCTCTTGCGATTGTGTCTCTGTCGGCTGTGATGGCCCATGTAAATGTGACATTGTCCTTGAGATTTATGAAGTCATAGCGGTTGCGGACCTGCAACTTGATGCGACCGTCTGTCGCTGTCAATATGCTGTCCACAACTGCTGCTCTGGCGTAGTTGTTTCTGATCTCATAGTAGTTTGGAAGCGGTGTCCTGTCGGCATAAAGGAGACCGTCTGTGCCCTTGTTGCCATACATTTCAAATCCGCCTTCAGGCGAAGTAAACACACGCTCTTCGTAGCCATAGCGGCTTGCAAGAGGAGCTTTGAACTCCATGCCCTGGTCCACCCATTCCCAGACGCTGCCGCCTGCGATGCCCGGAGAATTCTCAATGATCTCCCACTGTCTGTCGTGGTCTTCAAATGAGATACCGAGAGTGTGAAGGTACTCTGTAAAGATCACTGGTCTCTCTGCTCTTTGATAGAAGTCCCCTACCTGACTTGTCGAAGGATAGTGAGGCGCATAGACATCTGCAATCTTAGGGAAATCATAGTTAAATCTGCGGAAGTATGAACCTACCTGAGGATAACAGATCGGACGGGTAGAGTCGAGCTCTTCCTTTACATAAGAGCCGAGTTTTACACAAATCTCTGTGAGAGGGTTCTCGTTGCCAAGACTCCAGATGATCACACTTGGATGGTTCTTGTCACGACGGATGGTGGCCTGTGCTCTCTGCTGCAGCACCTTATAGTAGGCAGGATCCTGAAGGTACTTGTCGCCAAAACCAAAAGGAACCTCGTTGACAAGGTAAAAACCAAGAGAGTCGGCGAGCTCGTAGAAACGAGGCTCGCGTGGATAGTGGGCTGTGCGGATATAGTTGATCGAAGCAGCCTTCATCATCTCCATATCCTTGAGAGTGAGCTCGTCGCTGATGACCTTACCTGTCTTAGGGTCGGTCGCGTGGAGGTTGACACCTCTGAGCTTGATAGGTCTGCCGTTGAGTTTCAACACCTTACCATCAATGGTAATCTCGCGGAAGCCAAACTTGTGCTCAAAGTTCTGGATCACCTCACCTTTGTGCATGAGCTTGGTCTTCAAAGTATAGAGATAAGGAGTCTCTGCTGACCAGAGATGTGGGTTCTCTACCTTGCTCTCACCTACTTTCTTGCCCTGGGCATCATAAATCTCGTGACTGATTGTAGTGTGCTTGTCGGCATTGGCGATCTGAGTCTTCACATCCACATTACCATCGATAGTGGCATTGATGGTGAGATCGGAAAGATGGATCTTAGGCACCGCAAACATAGTGACATCACGGAAGATTCCGGCAGGAGCCCAGTCATCGTTGAAATCAAACTCCACTCCCGGGAACTCAGTGATCACTCTCAATGCAAGCTCCTGGGTAGCTGATTTCTTCTTGATGTATGGTGTGATATCGAAAAGCGCTGTGTTGTAGCCTGAACGCCAAGTTCCGACAGGCTTACCATTTACCCATAAGTCATAACCATAAAGAATTCCATCAAAACGGATGATTATACGACTACCATCCCACTCTTGCGGAACTTCAAATGTAGTCCTATAATATCCAGTCAGAGGATTTGCCTTGTCATAGCTTGACTCGCAGAAACCGTAGCTCTCCCAACAGCCAGGGACATCGATACGTCCCCAACTGGCATCGTGCTGGGGGATTTTCGTATCTTCAGAAATACCCACTACTACTTTTAAATCCCATTGGCCATTGAGGCTTCTTGTCATCTGTTTGTCAGTGACAGGAAGAATGCCTTGGAATGCATCCACAACGTCTGCTACTGCTGTCAATCCCGACAGTGATAGCCACAACACTATTAGCGCTTTTTTTATCATAATTTAATATATCTCAAGTCAATCTTAGTATACTTGCGCTCCTTGGCATTGTTCCAATGCTCAAAAAGACCAAGCGGCTTCTCAAGTGGTTTGCCGTCATATTTATACACGGTACCGCTGACAGGGTTAGGAATCATTGCTGCCTCGCGCAGATACTCATCACAATAGTTAAGGCTGCCAAACTCAGGCCACTCGCCGATGATCATATCCATGCCGACAGAGTCGCATGCGAGCTCGTCCTGAGAAACGATGATCGAGCAGCACCAGTCACCGTTGAATGGCTCTTTCATCCATTTTGGATTTGGCGCACCATTGACATCACGTGAGCCGTATGTACCATCGATGAGGAAAAGAAGAGTCTTCTGACCAAGATGCTCGTGAGCGATGAAGTCTACAAATGTCTTGTATTGAGGTTTGCCGTTACGTTTGTCCTGACTGATGTGATTGTGAGCGTTTTTCCTCCACTCAAGAGCGATATCTGTCGCTCCATACCAGTTCTTTGAAGTGAGGGTCACACCCGGG
>CALEJC010000250.1 GCA_937898205.1 uncultured Bacteroidales bacterium | reverse complement strand
CTCGCGCTCTTGAGGTCAGAAGAGCTGCCGGGCTTGTGGACAATCCGACTACCAACTGTTTCCGTCTGGTCCATGGTGAGGGAGACGGACTTCCGGGACTGATCATCGATTGGTATGACGGAGTGTGTGTGCTGCAGGCTCACTCAGTGGGTATGTTCAGATCCAAACTTCAGATCTCAAAGGCTCTTCAGGAAGTGTTTGGAGACGCGTTGAAGGCTGTCTATGACAAGAGTTCCGGCACCGCTCCTTTTAAGGCCGGACTGGAACTGATTGACGGATATCTTTATAAACGCCAGGACTTCAATCAGAAAGAGACCACTGTCCTAGAAAACAACAATTCATTTATAGTCAACTGGGAAGAAGGTCAGAAGACCGGCTTCTTCCTTGATCAGAGAGACAACCGCGCGCTTGTAGGACAACACGCCAAGGGACGCAATGTGCTCAATCTTTTCTGCTACACAGGTGGATTCAGCGTCTATGCTCTCAATAGCGGCGCTGTCAATGTGGATTCTGTGGATTCTTCCGCTCGCGCGATCGATCTTGCCCGTCGCAACCAGTCTCTGACAGGCAAAGAGAGTTTTGAGTGTTTCTGTACAGATGCGATAGAGCACCTCTCAAAATGCGAAGCTGGCAAATATGATCTGATAGTGGTGGATCCGCCTGCATTTGCCAAGCATCGCGGTGCTTTGAAAAACGCACTTCGTGCCTATCAGCGCCTCAATGCAGCAGCGATCTCCCGTGTGGCTCCGGGAGGACTTGTATTTACATTCAGTTGCTCGCAGGTAGTGGATAAGATCAGTTTTGCCAATACGGTCTTCTCTGCTGCTGCCCAGACCGGCCGCAGAGTGAGGATACTGGACAGACTGTGCCAGGGCGCAGACCATCCGGTCAATATCTATCATCCTGAAGGAGAGTATCTTAAAGGTCTTCTTCTTTATGTTGAGTAATCAACTCCAGAAGTTTATCTATCGCTTCATAATCAGGGACATGCCTAAGGACGGGCTGTCCCTTTTTGTATATTGAGACTTTGCCTCCACCTTCTCCGACATAACCCCAATCGGCGTCTGCCATCTCGCCGGGGCCGTTGACAATACACCCCATGATACCAATCTTGAGTCCTTGTAGGTGGGAGGTAGCTTCTTTTACCTGTGCAATAGTTTGCTCAAGATCAAATAAGGTGCGCCCGCAACCAGGACAAGAGATATATTCCGTCTTGTACATGCGTACGCGCGCGGCTTGGAGGATGTCTTTGCTCAGACGGATGAGATCTTCGGCTGCAAAATGGTTGTTGTTGAGTATCAATTCGGTGCAATTGTAGTCCCATAACAGTCGGCCACATTCGGCAGCTGCATGCAGTTGAAAAAGGAACCAATCGGTGTCCTCGTTAGTGTAATGAACAGTTTTGCCTTCTACTTTAACTAGGGTAGTAGGAGCATAGCGAATGCTTTGCTCATTGGCAAAATAATCAACCAATGCCTTTGCTACAGGCAGTTCCTTTTCAGGAGCTTCGCTAAGGCTGACGCGGATGGTATCACCAATACCATCAGCGAGTAGGGCGCCTATACCAACGGCAGACTTCACACGGCCGTCTTCACCTTCGCCAGCTTCTGTCACACCAAGATGTAAAGGGAATGCCATGCCCTCTTCTGCCATTTGCCAAACAAGCAAGCGAACGGTAGTCACCATCACACGCGTGTTGCTAGCTTTGATAGAGAGTACAATATCTTTGAAGTCTTCTGCAACTGCGACTCGCAAGAATTCCATACAACTCTCTACCATGCCTTCAGGTGTGTCCCCATAGCGCGACATAATTCGGTCGCTCAGACTGCCGTGATTGACACCAATACGTATAGCCGTCTTATGCTCTTTGCAGATATTGATTAGTAGAACAAAACGATTACGAAGTCGTTCTAATTCTGCTTGGTATTCTTCTTCGGTATAGTCTATCTGCTTGAACTTACGAGCGGGGTCGATATAGTTGCCCGGATTGATGCGCACTTTCTCTACTACTTGAGCTGCTGCATCAGCTACATCGGATTGGAAGTGAATATCTGCCACCAAAGGCACCATACCATCTAATGCCTGATGTATGAGTGCAAGGGATTCTACTTCGGGCATGCCTTGGGTAGTGAAGCGTAAGAGTTCTGAACCTGCAGCAACGCAATGTTTGGCTTGTGTCACACTATCTTCAACATTGTTGGTTGAAGTATTCGCCATGGTTTGAATGCGAACAGGGAATTTGCTACCTATTGAGAGACCGCCAACATGGGTGGTCGTGGTTTGGCGACGCTGATATGTGAGTGTAATGTTCATAAAAGCCCGAATTTGGTGCAAAGTTACGCAAATATTTTGGTATTCGCAATAAAAAATGCTTATTTTTGCACTTTTTTGTCGAAATATTTGGTCATGTCAAAAAAAAGCAGTAATTTTGCAGCCGATTTCGGGATTCAGTAGCTCAGCAGGTAGAGCACATCCCTTTTAAGGATGGGGTCCTGG
>CALEJC010000249.1 GCA_937898205.1 uncultured Bacteroidales bacterium | reverse complement strand
GCGATCATGGGACGTGTTGCCCAGATCCGCCGTGAGATCGAAGAGACCACCAGCGATTACGACCGTGAGAAGCTCCAGGAGCGTCTTGCCAAGTTGGCAGGTGGCGTAGCTGTACTCTATGTAGGTGCTGCAACAGAGGTTGAGATGAAGGAGAAGAAGGATCGCGTTGAGGACGCTCTCAATGCTACTCGCGCAGCAGTTGAGGAGGGTTATCTCCCTGGTGGTGGCGTAGCATATATCCGTGCCGTTGAGGCTCTTGAGGGTCTCAAGGGTGAGAATGATGACGAGACCACAGGTATCCACATCGTGGCAAAGGCCATCGAGGAGCCTCTCCGTCAGATCGCTGCCAACGCAGGTGTGGACGGTTCGGTGATCATCCAGAAGATCAAGGAAGGCAAGGGTGACTTCGGTTACAACGCTCGCACTGGCGAGTTTGTCCAGATGTATGAGGCCGGTGTGATCGATCCGACCAAGGTGGCTCGCGTTGCTCTTGAAAACGCCGCTTCGGTGGCAGGCATGTTCCTCACAACTGAGTGTGGAATCGTGGATATCCCAGAGCCTGTATCAGCAGCTCCTGCAATGCCTGGTGGCGGTATGATGTAGGATTTTTTTTAAAGTAACAATTTATAGGTCCCGCGGTATATATAGTAGCCGCGGGACTTTTGTTTTTGCATAGAAAAAAGTAACTTTGTGAGATATGTATAGTGAAAACGACTTTTCAAGGTTGGAGTTGAGCACTCAGGGTTTCAGGAGTAATTACCGTTACTTCCGATCTCTGTTGCGTCCAAGCACCAAACTTCTTGTGCTTGTAAAAGCCAATGCCTACGGCCATGGCGCTGTGGAGTTTGCGTCGCTTCTGCAGGCAGAAGGTGCCGATTACCTTGCAGTCGCGTTGCCGATCGAAGGTGTGCAACTTCGCCGTAGCGGCATCTCTCTTCCTATCCTTGTGCTCACAAGCGGGGTGGACTTCTTCCCTGAGATAGTGGAGTCAAAGCTGGAGCCGGGCATCCCCAACCTCTATACTCTTCAGTCTTTCTGCTCGTACCTTGACGAGCGTGGCATTAGGGAGTATCCGGTGCACATCAAGCTCGACACCGGCATGCATCGACTGGGCTTTATGAGCAGCGAGTTGGATGAGCTGTGTGAGTTCCTGAAGGCTCATCCTCAGATAAAGGTCAAGTCTATATATTCGCATCTCTCGGATGCGGAATGTCGCGAATATAGCCTCTCGCAGATAGACAAGTTCCAGCGCTATGCCGGCGCCATCGGAGCTGCTCTGGGTTACAAGCCGATGTGGCATGTGCTCAACTCGGCAGGAATTCAGCTATATCCTGAATATCAGTTTGATATGGTGCGCCTGGGCATCGGTATCTACGGCATCAGTGCGGTCAGTGACGTCAAGCTCAGCGTGGTGGCTTCCCTCAAGGTAAAAGTCTTGCAGGTCAAGCACCTGACAGAAGAAGACGGTGCTGTGGGCTATGGACGCCACGGAAAGATTGCTGCCGGCGGCACCGATATCGCGACTATCCCTGTGGGGTATGCCGATGGCATCGACCGTCATCTGGGTTGTGGAGCGGCAAGCTTCGAGCTCAACGGACAGCTTGTGCCTACCATAGGAAATATCTGCATGGATATGACCATGCTTGATGTTACAGGTCTTGATGTCAAGGCCGGCGATACAGTGACCATTTTTGGCCGCAATCCTCGCATCGAGACTCTTGCTGAAACCCTCGGCACGATCCCTTATGAGATTTTTACATCCATCCCTCAACGCATTGAGCGTATAATCAAAAAATAATATGGACATAACTATCCTTCTCATCGCAGCCTTAGTCCTACTTGTAGCTTTGGTCGTAGTACTTGTTGTTTTCAGCCGTCGTCTTGCTGTGTCAGAGCAGCAGAGGGAGTCTCTGATGCAACAGAAGTCCGAGTTGGAGATCGCCAAGGCCACGCTGGAAGAGCGCCTTTGTGCCCAGAAGGAGTCCTATGAAGCGCTCAAAACGCAGGATGAGCAGGCACAGAAGCGCCTGAATGAAGAGAGAGAGGCAACCCTCGCCAGTCAGCGCAAGCAGCTGGAAGAGTCGTTCAGACTTCTCTCGGAGCAGAATAGCGAAGCCCTGCGCCGCAAAAACAATGAGTCCATAGAGGAACTCCTCAAACCGATAAAGGAGAAGTTTGGCGAGCTAGGCAAGAGCGTGCAGGACAGCAGCGTCAATGCGGCAAAGCAGGAAGCCCGCATGAGCGAAATGATCAAGCACCTGATGGAGCAGAGCAAGACCGTCGGAGACGAAGCCCGCAACCTCGCCAATGCGCTCAAGGGCCGCAGCAAGATGCAGGGCGACTTCGGTGAAATGCTGCTTGTGGACTTGCTCAAGAGCGCCGGCATGGAGGAAGGAGTGCACTTTGCCACTCAGGGTGTGATGCGGGACGCAAATGGTCACGAAATCAAGAGCGACGACGGCAAGACCATGATCCCGGATGTGATTGTATATTATCCTGATGATACAGAGGTAATCGTGGATTCAAAGGTCAGCCTCAAGGCGTTTGTGGCATACTACGAAGCGCAGACGGTCGAGGAGAGAAACAGATATGCTCGAGAGCACGTCGAGAGCGTGCGCAAGCATGTGGATGAACTCAAGACCAAGAACTATGCTTCCTATATAGCAGAAGGCAAGAAGAAACTGGACTACAACATAATGTTTATTCCGATAGAGTCGGCCTTCAACCTGATGCTTGAGGAAGAGCCGCTTCTATGGCAGCAGGCTAAAGATGCCAAGGTGCTGATTGTGAGCCAGATGACGCTGATGATTGTGCTTAATATGGTACTCATGACCTGGAAGCAGCACGATCAGGAGAGAAATATTGCAGAAGTATACAAGACTGCCTCAGAGCTGATGAGCCAGCTCAAGTCCTGGCTGGAGTCCTATGTTGAGGTGGGCAATCTTCTCCAGAAAGTGGATAAAAGCTATCAGGAGTCCAAGAAGAAACTTGTAGACTCCAACCAGTCTGTCATCAAGAAGATAGATAAGCTTGAAAAGCTCGGACTCTCTCCAAAGAGATCCAATGCCAGACTCAAGCCGGGAACCCGCATGGTGCGCGGAGCTGAATCCGTGATCCCGATGGACCTGAGTGAAGGTCTGGAGTGCGACGAAGAAATGCAGATTAATTAAACACGATACGATGAAAAAGATTTTGACCCTCGCCCTTGCGTGTGCATGTATCAGCGCAGCGGCACAGACCCCAGGCAGCATCACAGATGAGATGCTTGCAGAGATTTCAAAAGGTTATGAAGGTTCAGCCTATGACAAGGCTGTGCGCAATGCCATCAATACAACCTCAATCTCAGTGCTCACGGCAAATGCTGAAAACAGCGCTATGATTGATACCAACTTCTCTGATAGAGTCAAGACCATCGGCATCACTGACCAGAAATCTTCAGGTCGCTGCTGGCTTTTTACCGGTCTTAATGTGCTCAGAGCTGCCGCTATAGAGAAGTGGGATTTGGGTAACTTCCAGTTTTCTCAGAACTACAACTTCTTCTGGGATCAGCTTGAAAAGGCCAATCTTTTCCTTCAGGCTGTTATTGACACAAGAGATCTTCCGTTTGAGGACCGTCAGGTGGACTGGCTTTTCTCAAACCCTATCAGTGATGGCGGTACATTTACAGGAGTTGCCAACCTTGTGACCAAGTATGGTCTGGTGCCGGCTTCTGCAATGCCTGAGAGCTATGTTGCCAACAACACCTCAGCCATGGCTACACACATGAAGACTTTGCTTCGCAAGTGGGGTCTTGCTCTCAGAGAGACTCCTCAGGGAGTGAGCAAGCGTCATCTTCCTCAATATCTTCAGGATCAGAAGCTTGAGGCGCTCAAGGAGGTTTATCATGTGCTTGCGATCTGCCTTGGCGTGCCACCTGCAGAGTTTGAGTGGAAAGGCAAGACCTACACTCCTCAGTCGTTTTATCAGGAGCTCCTCGGCTATGATCTTGAGGGTAACTATGTGATGTTGATGAACGACCCTGTCAGAGAATACGGCAAAGTATATGAGATCGAGTATGACCGTCACACCTACGACGGACAGAACTGGCTCTATGTCAATCTCCCTATCGAGCGCATCAAGGAGATGGCCATCGCATCCATCAAGGCCAATGTGGCCATGTATTTCTCTTGCGATGTGGCTAAGTACCTCAACCGCTCTACAGGAGTTGCCGACCTCAATAATTTTGACTACGAGTCACTTCTTGGCGTAGATCTCTCGATGGATAAGAAGCAGAGAGTGATGACTCACGCAAGTGGTTCTTCACACGCGATGACTCTCATCGCCGTTGACCTCAAGGATGGTGTACCTCAGAAGTGGATGGTAGAAAACAGCTGGGGCGCAGCTTCAGGATATAAAGGAAACATCATCATGACAGACGAGTGGTTCAATGAATATATGTTCCGTCTCGTGGTCGAGAAGAGATTTGTGCCGGAGGATGTGCTCAAGATGCTTGAGCAGGAGCCTATCAAGCTCCCATCTTGGGATCCTATGTTTTTGGATGAATAATAGATGACCGCTTTTCTTCAGCAGGTAGCAAGACATTATTTCTCATTGGGGGAGATGGACAAAAGGTGTTTCATCTTCCCCAATAAGAGATCTCTTGCGTTTTTTAAGAAATATCTGAGTGAGTGTGTAGCGGAGCAGAGACGTCCTATGTTGAGCCCTCAGCTCTATACTATGAACGACTTCTTCTATCAGCTCACAGATTTTCATCCGACCGATCAGGTGGACCTCCTGCTGGAGTTGTATGATTGTTATAAGTCATTGAATCCTTGTAGCGAGAGCCTTGATGAGTTTATCTTCTGGGGTGGCGTGCTCATAGGGGATTTCAACGATGTGGATAAGTATCTTGTCGACCCTGCGTCTCTTTTTGTCAATGTGGCCGAATTCCGCGCCATCCAGGATGATTATGACTACCTCACAGACGATCAGAAGGCTGCAATAGAGAGATTTGTCGGGCATTTTGACAAGACGGGGAAGTATAAGGAAGAGTTCCGCAAGATCTGGGATATCCTTCTTCCGCTCTACAGGAAGTTCAACGAGAGCCTGACCTCCAAGGGAAGATCCTACGAAGGTCAGGTCTACCGAGCACTTGCCACCCGCCTCAAGGAGGAGAGTGTCGTGGATGTGCTCTCGGCTCATTTTGCCGAAGACGTAAACTTTGTCTTTGTGGGCCTTAACGCACTCAACGAGTGTGAGAAGGTGCTGCTCAAGCGCCTTAGAAACTCTTCGCGCGCCGAATTCTGCTGGGATTATAGCAGTGAGTGGATCAAAGACCCTAAGAATAAATCTTCATTCTTCCTCTCACAGAATATCTCGGATTTCCCTCAGGCCTTTGATCTGGATGAAGGAGGTCTGAAGACTGCTAAGTTCAACGTCGTCAGTGTCCCGTCTTCTGTGGGGCAGGCCAAGATGCTGCCATCGATATTTGAGCAGCTTGGCACTCGCGGCATAGAGACGGCGGTTGTGCTGCCGGACGAAAACCTGCTGCTTCCTGTGCTCAACTCCATTCCGGAGCATCTGCAGCAGCTCAATGTGACGATGGGCTATCCTATGTCGGGCAGCAGCCTCTGGTCGCTGATGCACGATATTGCCACAATGCAGATCCATCTGCGTCTCAAGGATGACAAGTGGTATGTCTACCACAAGCAGCTTTCTGCCGTATTTTCCAACAGCTTGTTCAAGAGCATACTCACAGAAGAAGAGCAGCAACTTGTGGCTCGCGTGAAGGGGGAGCTCAGGCAATATGTCAGCATTGATTCGTTGGCGGTTACGCCGCTTCTAAGCAAGATATTCAAGGTGGCGATAAGCGATGTGGCGTCTATCTGCTCATACCAAAAGGAGATACTGACCCACATAGGTCCGCTACTGAAGGACAATCCGGATATGGCCCTCGAGCTTGACTTTGCCAAGGACTACTACCTTGACATTGTGCGTCTTGAGAAGCGTCAGCTCGATATCCGTCCTGCAAGCTATTTCCGTCTGCTGGACAAACTGCTCTCTCGCAAGGCTGTGCCTTTCCAGGGCGAGCCGCTTTCTGGTTTGCAGATAATGGGTCCGCTTGAGACGCGAGCGCTAGACTTCAAAAATCTGATAATCTTGAGCTGCAACGAGGGCGTCTTTCCGCGTAAGAGCGTAGGTGCTTCGTTTGTTCCTGCCGAGCTTCGCAAGGGCTTCGGGCTTCCTACCTACGAGTATCAGGACGCCGTCTGGGCCTACTATTTCTACCGCATGATACAGCGGGCAGAAAACGTGTGGTTGCTCTATGACAGCCGCACCGAAGCGCTGAAGAGCGGTGAGGAGAGCCGCTATATCAAGCAGTTGGAGATGCACTTCGGTGCTGATATGAAGCGTCTTATTGCTCGTGCGCCGATCGGTCTTCACACTTCTGAGGACACTATTGAGAAGACTCAGGCGCATGTGGATATCATCAAGGGCAAGAAGCTTTCCGCTTCGTCTCTTCAAAACTATCTGAGTTGCCCGGCAAAATTCTATTACCATACTGTCTGTGGACTGGGCAAGACAGAAGAAGTGCTTGAGTCTCTTGATAGCAGGACGATAGGAAATGTCTTCCATAAAGTGATGCAGGATCTTTATACTGTCAAAGGCGGCATCATCACCATGGATTATCTCATGTCTGCGGATAAGATAGTAAAAGCAGTGAGGGAGTGTATCATCAGCAATATAAAGGGTTTTGAGCTGGTGGGCAAGAACCTCATCTATGAGGATATGATCTGTCGTTATGTGCGCCAGGTGATTTCTCGTGACATGGAGCTGCTTGCCTCCTATGGCAAGGACAGCTTCAAGGTGCTTGGCCTTGAAGCGACCAAGACGATGAATGTCGACGGGTTTAACTTCATCGGCCACATAGATCGTTTTGACAGCTTTACCCCGGGAGAAGTCAGAGTCGTGGACTATAAGACAGGAAAAGTTACCGATGCCGATTTTATCATCAATGACTCCAATGCGGAGAAGGTGGCTCAGGACCTCTTTGGAAGTATAGAGAAACTAAGGCCAAAGATTGCACTGCAGCTCTACATCTATGACCGTCTGGTGTCGTCGGAGTACTCAGGTAAAAAGATTGTTAACTCTATATATCAGCCCAATCGCTTGTTTATCAAGGATATAGAAAATATAGAGCTCTGTGATGCCTTTTTGGAGATCATGGAGCAGAAACTCTCAGAGCTGCTTAAAGAGCTTGCTGACGTCTCTGTGCCGTTTGTGCGCAGCAAGGATCCTGACAGTTGTAAGTATTGTGACTTTAAAACTATTTGTGGAAGATGAGTGTCAAGATCCTAAAGGCAAGTGCAGGTTCAGGAAAAACCTATCGTCTTTCCAAAACCTATATAGACCTTCTCCTGAAGAGCAAGGACCCATGTCCATATAGGCACATCCTCGCAGTGACATTTACCAACAAAGCCACTGCCGAGATGAAATCACGCATCCTGCGCGATCTGTATGACAGCGAGGAGCCCAAGGCAAAGAAGCTGCTTATAGACATCCTTCATGACTATAGTGCTTTTTCTGTCACTACAATAGACAAGTTTTTCCAGAGGGCGTTGAAGTCTTTTTCCAGGGAGATCGGGCAGATGGATGACTACCAGATAGAGCTGGACAGGACATCTCTGATCCACGAATCCGTCGACCGTATACTTGATTCCCTCACAGAAGATGATAAGGAGTTGATCGAGTGGATAAAATCCAGTGTCGCTCCGCTGCTTGAGCAGGGCCAGAAACTAAATATCGAAGATGGCTTGTATGATATCGGCAAGCAACTCAAACGCGAAGATTATCGCAAGCTCTCTGCTGCGCTCAAGGCTTCCGGAGAGGAGACGGATTTCCTTGAGAGGGAGAGATTAAGAGATCTTGCCGTGACTTGTGATGAGATCATCTCTTCCTTTGAAGCGGTTGTTGCATCTTATGGATTTGAAGCAGAGCCGGGCAAACGCCTGGATTTTACCAACAAGAAGACGCTTCTCAAGAAAAACCCTGACCTGGCAGCCTACAAAGACGATAATTATAGTGAGTATGTCACTGCTCATATCATCAAAAGCCTCATCTTCAGTCTCGGCCTGAGTGGCGAGATCAGCAAGGAGTTTGACGCGCTGACCAAGGAGAAAAACGTAATGTGCCTGGATGAGTCCAATGTCTTCTTAAAGGAGATCATCGGAGGCAGCGATGCGCCATTTGTTTTTGAAAAGATAGGAGTCAGGTATGATCATTTCTTGCTGGATGAGTTTCAGGATACATCCAACATCCAATGGGAAAACTTCCTTCCGCTACTCAAAGAAGCAGACTCAAAAGGAAGCAATCTTGTTGTAGGAGACATCAAGCAAAGTATTTACCGATTTAGGGACTCGGACTGGCAGCTCCTCGGTAAAACAGTTGCTCAGGAGTTTCCAAATGCCCGGATAGAGGTTCTTGACAACAACTGGCGAAGTGCAAGGGAAGTGGTTTCATTTAACAATGCCTTCTTTACTTTTGCCGCTTCAAGACTCGGTCTGCAGGAGATTTATTCCGATGTGGTCCAGAACCCTATGACCAAGGATCCTCAGCGAGGTTATGTGCGTGTCTCATATACCGAAGATCAGAAGCAGATGGTATATGATTCGATAATGGCAGCAAGAGAGGCGGGAGCCCAGTGGGGAGATATTGCAGTGCTGGTGAGGAAAAATGTTTTTGGCAAGCAGGTTGCCGATTTTCTGATCGAGAAGGAGATCCCGATTATTTCAGACGACTCTCTCGATGTCCATTCCTCTCTGGCGGTGCGCCGTCTGGTGTCGCTTCTCTCGGCATTTGATGCGCCTGACGATCAGCTTGGCGCGTTCCTCTCGCGGGAGATGGGCGTTGAGTTTCCGGAAAGCTATCATTCGCTTGTCGACCTGTGTGAACATCTGCTAAGAGAGATGCACAAGACAGATCCGGAAGTATTTGATGGTGAGCAGCTTTATGTCCAGTCTTTCCTGGATGAACTATTGTCGTGGTCGACCAACTATGGAAATAATCTGACTCAATTTCTTAAATATTGGAAGGATAAGTCTCTGTGCATCAGCACTCCGGACTCGGGGACTGCAGTGAGGATTCTGACAGTCCATAAGTCCAAGGGTCTTGAGTTTCCGTTTGTGATATTTCCGTTTGCCGATGAGGTGGAGTTTTATAAGGCCGGTACGAAGTGGTGTCATCTGTCGGAGGGCAGCACTGACAACGCCGATTTGAAGGGCATCTATCCTGTGAGCTTGGGCAAGGCTGCGGCAGAATCTGCCTTTGCTCCGCATAGAGACGAAGAAGCCCGCCAGCAGCTCATAGACAATATCAATATCTTCTATGTCTCGCTGACTCGTGCAGAAAAGTCCCTCCACATCATATCAGCACCTCCTACCAAGAAGTTTAAAGATAGTCTGGCAAAGGGCAAAGCCGAATACAACAATTTCTCAAGCCTGCTCTATGAGTACATCGGTGGCATGGAAGAATGGCACAGCGGTGAGCCTTATGACTACACCAGGCTGCAGCGCAAACGCGAGCAACTTGAGCAGGAGATGCCTGTGGCATATTGCTCGACAGCGCTTGGCGGCAGGCTGTCGCCTTCGGTGGAGGCTGTGGACTTCTTTACGGATGAGGGAGTTGCCGCCGGGGTGGATTCGCCACGCGTCAGAGGCATCGTGCTGCACGAGATCCTCTCTCATGTCGATAGCGTGAGAGATGTGCGTGGGGCAGTTGCAGCTGCAGTCAAGGATGCGCTTCTGTCTGAAAGTGAGGCTGCCCTGGCTGCTGATCTGCTTGAGAAGCGAGTAGCTGCACATCCGCAGTGGTTTGATGATGCTGCCACTGTCCTCAATGAGCGAAGCATATTTGCTTCCGATGGAAGCGAGTACCGCCCTGACAGGGTAGTGCTGGACGATGATGGCGTGACTGTTGTAGATTTTAAATTCGGCTTGCCGGAGAAGAAATATCTCAAGCAGGTTGGTCGCTATGCCGGGTTGTATGAGTCTTTGGGTTATAAAGTCAAGGCAGCTGTGGTGTGGTATGTCGAAACAGATAATTGTGAATACTTATGATAAAGAAGAGAATTATTGCTAGCGTAGTCAGTGTTTTTGTGTGCCTGGGATTGAGCGCTCAGGATGTCTTCTCCAATGAGATAGCCCATCCGCGTCCTCCTAAGGTGCCTGATTATATGGTGTTTGCAGGAGATACTATCCGCTTTGACAATAGAGAGTACTATGAGCGCATGGATAGGGAGATCATGACCTTTACATATATGCACACCAACTCTACCTTGATGCTCAAGAGAGCAAAGAGATTCTTTACTCAGGTGGAGCCTATCCTCAAGGCGCAAGGAGTCCCTGATGACCTGAAATATCTGATGGCGATTGAGAGTAATCTGGACCCTAAGGCCTATTCGACTGCAGGAGCAGCCGGACTCTGGCAATTTATGAAAGGTACTGCCCAGGAGTATTCTCTTGAGGTGAATTCTGAGGTTGATGAACGCTACCATATTGAAAAAGAGACTGTTGCGGCTTGCAAGTATCTGCTTGAAGCCTATGAGAAATATGGCAACTGGATGACCGTGGCAGCGAGCTATAACGGAGGACAAAACGGCATCAGCCGCAGAGTTGAAAGGCAGCGACAAACCAATGCGATGGACCTTTGGATGCCGGAGGAGACTTCAAGATATATCTACCGCATCCTTGCCGCCAAGCTGATGTTTGAAGATCCGTCGATCTTTGGGTTTAATGTGACTCCTGCCGATGTCTATCCATACCTCCCACCAAGAGAGGTTGTGACAGTGAGCGGCCCTATTGCCAATCTCACCGACTTTGCAGAAAAATATGGTGTCACATATAAACAAATAAAGGAAGCCAATCTATGGCTTCGCTCTGACAAGTTGACCAATAAGAATGGTCGCACCTATAAGATAATTATTCCGATGGAGTAGCTACTCCTCCTTACAGAAAAAGCTGAAGTGCACCCTGCCATATACCTTCTCTTTCAAGAAGAGAGGGTGGTCTTTGAATGAGTGCTCGTCGCCATGCTCCAGGATGAAATAGCATCCGGGATGAAGGATGTCTACTGCAAAGACCTTGTCCGGGATGTTTTCAAGACCCTCAAGGGCATAAGGAGGATCTGCAAAGATGATATCAAACTTCTCGTAGCAGATGGGCAGAAAATCAAAGACGTTGTCGTGTACGGCTGTCACGATGTCCTTGAGCCCGAGTCTTGCAGCTTCTTTTCTGATAAACATGGAGTTGTCCCTGTTCATGTCGACGCTGTAGACCTTGGCGGCTCCTCTTGATGCAAACTCAAATCCGACGGCACCTGTGCCGGCAAACAGATCTAGCACCTTCAGGTCCTCAAACTCATACTCGTTGTTAAGGACGTTAAACAATCCTTCCCTCGCAAAGTCTGTAGTTGGACGTGCGCCGTAGCCCATAGGGGGCTGAATGATCTTTCCCTTAAGCTTGCCTCCTATTATTCTCATGGCTTGACCACAGATTTGAAGTAGCGATAGAGTGACATCTCTTCCTCCTGGGCCAATGGAGTCAGGAAGCAGATTGTAGAAAGCTCCGGATTGAGCTGCTGTGACTTGACTGTGAGGAATATATAGTATTCCGCAGTAGTGAAGTCCGGAGCATTGTAGGAGTTGGCCAGAAGCAGAGTCTTGCCTTGGGCGATCGCGATAAACAAGCGGCCTTCTTTGAAACTGCAAAGTATCTTATTGTATTCGCTGCAGTCAGGAAGTTTCTGCAGGATATTGGCCATCTCCGGTATAGAAATAACACTGTCCTCATCTACTTCATAGACGAGGACAGCATTATATTGTGGTATTTCGATGTGCTTTACGATAGCGTCCTCACTCATCTGTGCCACTTCGGCGAGAGCTGCTCTCTGCCTGAGGGGCTCAAAAAACTGAGTTGGAACTAGCGTAAACACTACTCCCAGTTACCAGCGTTATTGTTAGGAGCAGAGATAGAACCTACCTGAAGACCTTCATACTTGTTCTGATCTCTACGATCTGCGTCAAGGTTGATGCGAAGCTGGTTGTCAAGGCCCTTGAGGAGAGTCTTATATGGCATCTTAGCCTCGAAGAGAGGAACCGGAACGCCAGAAACCATCTTTACTGCAGACTCCATGATTACAGGTGCGCCACCTGAGAATGGGATAGTCTTGAGTGAGTCAACACAGAAGTCTTTGCGATCGTTGAAGAGAGTGTCCTTAACGGCAACTTTGTTCTCGATTGAGAAAACAAGCTGCTTGTCACCTGCGAGATATCTCTCATAAAGCTGCTCGTTGGTGATGCGACGGTTGGCCTTCTTGACGGCTGCTGTGTGAGCAACTGCGGCTGAGTCGTCCTGAGAACCGATCTGAAGAACTACAGGCATCTCGCCAGTCTCATAGAAAAGCTTGAGTGAGTCAACAGTTGATGCAAAGTGACCGTTGACAGATCTGAAAGCAACCTGAAGTTCGCGGATATCCTTGAGTCTCTGGATAGCTACGCTCTCACGTTGAGCCTTCTGCTTGTTGAAGTTAACAGGCTCCTGGATGCTCTTGACAATTGTGACTGTCAGGAAGACGATGACTGCAAGGAGTACAACTTCAATGATAATCTTTACTGTTTTGTTCATTTTATGTTGATTTTGTTAAAATGCATAAGTCGTACAAAGTTATGAATTTGATTTATCAAATGCAATATTATTATTAATTTTGCACCAGATTTTATTTGCGATGCAGACTATTACAAGCGATAAGATTGCCCTCTTTAAAAAATACATACAAGATAGCTCTTGTGTGAGTGTAGTGGTGCATACTCACCCCGACGGGGATGCGATGGGTAGCTCTATGGCGCTTGCGAGCGTCCTGAAAAGAATGGGAGTCGCATCAGTCAAAGTGATTGCGCCTGACGAGTGGGGTGCCGGACTTGATTTCATTGTGGACAAGTCCTTGGTTATCAACGCATCGCAAAGCGCCGAGGAAGCTCAGTCGTGGATCGCGGGAAGTGATCTGCTGATCTGCGAAGACCTCTCGGACCTGTCCAGGTCAGGCGCGGCAGAGCAGTGGCTTAGAGCAAGCAGCGCTCCTCGTGTCCTCATCGACCATCATCTTTCTCCTGATCTCGGAAGCTTTGATCTGGTCTTCAGCGAAACGGAGATCTCTTCAACCTGCGAGCTGCTGTATTTTGTGCTGCAGGCATTTGGCGATGTGGATCTGACGATCGAGGAAGGGACTGCGCTTTTTGTGGGCATGACCACAGACACAAACAATTTTGCCAATTCCGTCCATCCGAGCACCCTTGAGATGGCTTCAGGACTCCTGAAAATCGGTGTCGACAGGGATGCGGTTTTGCTTGAGATATACAACCGGTTCAGAGAAAACCGCTTCCGCGCGATGTCCTATTATCTCGGAGATGCGATGCACATCACGGACACAGGACTTGCCTATGTGGTTTTTGACAAAGCGACACTTGAGAAATATGATCTCCAGGATGGTGAGACTGAGGGCTTTGTCAATCTTCCGCTCGGGATGGAGAAAGTCAATTATAGCGTGTTCCTGAAAGAGGATAAAGGCTACTTCAGAGTGTCTATACGCTCAAAGAAAGGTCATAGCGCCAACCAGCTTGCAAAGCAATTTTTTAATGGTGGCGGACACGAATGTGCAGCAGGTGGTCGACTTTATTTTCCAGAAAACATAGAAAATCCTACCTTTGCATCTTCATACATTGAAAATGCAGCGGCACGATTCCTGCAAGGTGTCCCGGCCGAGGATGTTAAATGATGAGAAATTATCAGATGATGAAACACAATATTATAATTTTTGTAATCGGAGCTTTTGTCTTGAGCTCTTGTGCCAAAGCTCCGGAAACCAACGCGGGCATGGCAGCCAAAGAGTATTTTGATGCTTGGATGTATGTCAATCACCCAAATCTTACTCCGACCCCCTTGGGCGCCTATGTCCTTTCAGAAACTCCGGGTGAGGGACGCCTTGCCGGTGACATTGAGGCCGGCCCATATGTGAGAGTAAACTTCACGGCAACCGATCTTTACGGCAATATTGCTACCAGTACATATGTCGATGTAAATCAGCAGGCAGGCAAGTATGAAGAGAATTCATACTACGGACCTCGCATCTGGTGCCGCATCGGAGATATCCTCTATGCCGGAGTGGATGAGGCTGTGAGCACGATGCGCGTAGGTGGAAAGAAAAAATCCATCATACCCGGATGGCTGTTTGCACAGAAAAGATATAAGACTCAGGAAGAGTATATTAAAAATGTATCCTCGACCAATGCAATCTATGACATCGAGCTGCTTGAGGTGATTGATGATATTGAGAAGTGGGAGATCGACTCATTGTCAAGATTTATCGACAAGAACTATCCGAGCAAGGGCTCAGCGGATTCGCTGAAATATGGTTTCTATTATATCCAGAACAAAGCTCCTAAGGATACAGCGCATTTCCCTAACGATACGACGGTTTATATCAACTATATCGGTCGTACTCTTGACGGAAAGGTTTTTGATACAACCATCAAGGATACTGCAAAGTTCTATGGTATCTATGCCAGCAGCAAGACCTATGAACCGATGTCGATAAACTGGAGCCATGATGATTATAATGACATCACGATGGGAGACGATAACAACTCTACTATCCCTGGTTTCTCTTATGCGCTATGGAACATGCGCTCCTATGAGAGCGGAAGGGCTGTCTTCTATTCCGGATTAGGATATGGATCTTCCGGCACAGGCAACTCGATTCCGGAATATGCTCCTCTGATTTTTGATATAGAATTTGTAGACAAAGAAAACTAATATGGCCCTATCTCACGCAGCTCCCACAGAGCTCGGAACAGAAAAAATAGGAAAGCTTTTGAAGATGTACGCAGTCCCGGGAATCATCGCCCAGACTGCGGCTTCTTTGTATAATATGGTCGATAGCATCTATATCGGCCACATGCCGGGAGTCGGATCTGCTGCCATCAGCGGTCTTGCCGTGACCTTCCCTTTGATGAACCTCTCTGTGGCAATGGGCACGCTTGTCGGTGTGGGTGCTATGACTCTGCTCTCAGTGTTGCTTGGCCAGAAAAACTACGATGCTGTCAAGAAGTTGATGTCCAACGTCTTTACTCTCAATATAATTATCGGTGTATTGTTCTCGGTTGTGACTCTTGTGTTTCTTGAACCCATCCTGAGGTTTTTCGGTGCGAGTGACGTGACTTTGCCTTATGCCAAGGACTATATGATCATTATCCTGGGCGGTAATATGATCACTCACCTTTATCATGGCCTCAACGGCTTGATCCGCACCTCAGGTCATCCAAAGACGGCGATGGTTCTGACGCTTTGTACGGTGATACTCAATGCAATCCTTGACCCGATCTTTATCTTTGTTCTGGGTTTGGGCATCCAGGGAGCTGCGATTGCGACTATCCTTTGTCAGACCTTGGCGTTTATCTATACGATGAAGTTCTTCTCGGATAAGACAAAGATCGTGCATTTCTCAAGACCTCTTTTCCAGATTGATTGGCGCATCGCAAAGCAGTCTCTTGCGATCGGAGTCGGGCCTTTCCTCATGAACGCTGCCGCGTGCATGGTGTCCATGGTCATCAATCAGCAGCTTGGAAAATATGGCGGAGACCTGGCCAT
>CALEJC010000248.1 GCA_937898205.1 uncultured Bacteroidales bacterium | reverse complement strand
GTCTGCAGCATAGTTTTCAGCATAGGCTGCGGTGTAAAGCTCTACTCTGTCTGCTCCGCAGATTTTTGCCCCTTCTGCCATTTTGGGGTCCGGATCGATGAAAATCGATGTCCTGATGCCTCTGGACTTGAATGAGTTGCAGATCTGAGTCAGGAAGACTCTATTTTTTATTGTGTCCCATCCTGCGTTTGAGGTCAGTGCCGATGGGGCGTCCGGAACTAGAGTTACCTGATCGGGCAGAACTTCGCACACAAGTGCGGAAAAACTTCCTGTGGGATTGCCTTCAATATTGAATTCGGTCTTGACGGCCGGCCTGAGCGTGCGCACATCGCTATACCTGATGTGTCTCTCGTCAGGACGCGGATGTACTGTGATGCCTTCTGCTCCAAATCTTTCACAATCAAGCGCTGCCTGCAGCACATCAGGCATATTACCTCCACGTGCATTTCTCAATAGCGCTATTTTGTTGATATTGACACTAAGTCTGGTCATAATTATCGGGTGTTTATTTAGGTACAAAAGTAGTAATTTCTTCAGAAAAATGCTAAATTTGGGGTTCGTTATGTTATTTGCTTACTATATCAAGAAGAACTCTTTGATCGGGGATGCTCGGGTGGGGCAACTCCTTGAAAGTATGTCAGATGCCGGGCATGAACTTTATCAGGTCGAAACCCCTTCGGACGTGAAGCAAGGAACTGCTGCATTGTTGAGTCTCGGAGGTGATGGTACATTCCTCTTGGGCGCCAGGATAGCCGTAAGTGCTGATATTCCGATACTTGGTGTAAATTTTGGCCGCTTGGGTTTCCTCTCTGAGATGAAGCCGGAGGAGCTTGTGTCTTATCTCGATTCCGGAGAGTTGTCTATAGACCCCAGACCACTTCTGCAATTAAGCCTGTCAGGTGCGGAGTGTGAGGATTTCTGGCCCTATGCTTTCAATGAGGTGAGTGTGTCCCGTGTGAGCGCATCAATGTTGGGCGTGGATGTTGTTGTCGATGGCGCAGCGCTGCCGACCTATTGGGCAGACGGTCTGCTTGTTGCTACAAGCTCCGGCTCTACAGCCTATTCATTGAGCGTCGGTGGTCCGATTTGCACTCCGGACACAAAAGTCTTCATCGGTGTCGCCGCATAACCTGAATGTGCGTCCGCTCATTGTCCCACAGAGCTCAAAAATCAGTATCAGCCTTCGCTCGCGCGATGAGTATGCTGTCTTGACGATGGACAATAGAGACTACACAATCCCTGTGGGAGCAAAAGTGGATCTGCAATTGAGTGTCAAGCATTTAAAGAAAATTACTTCCGGACAATCAACGTTTATCGATGCGCTTCGCAGTCGCCTTTTGTGGGGTGCGGATGTGCGTAATAATAAAGAACTGTAATGATGGAAAGACCTTCAAAATTGCCTCAGCATGTGACTTTGATTATGGACGGCAATGGCCGTTGGGCAAAGCAGAGAGGAAAAGAAAGAATATATGGCCACTATGAGGGCGTGTCGAGTGTGAGAGATGTGATGGAGGCGTCAGTTGAGTGGGGGATCAAATATGTTTCGTTCTATGCTTTTTCTGAGGAAAACTGGAATAGACCCGATAGCGAGGTTTCCGGATTGATGGATCTGATGGGCAAGGCGATGATCCACGAGCTTCCGACCTTCAAGAAATACAATGTGAGATTTCTTGTCTTGGGTAATAAAGAGCGTCTTTCCGATGGATTAAAAGCTGAGATAGAGAAGGTTGAGGCTCAGACAAAGGATAATTCCGGTCTCACGATGATTCTCTTCCTGAGTTATAGCGGCAAGTGGGATATATTCCAGGCAGCTAAAAAGATGGCACAGCATTTGATTGACAATCCTGATTGTGCTTTGAGTATGGATGATTTTGATGATTATCTGGTCACCAAAGGCATACCGGATCCGGATTTGCTCATCCGCACTTCCGGAGAACAAAGAATCAGCAATTATTTGCTTTGGCAGACAGCATATACCGAGTTTGTTTTTACCGATGTCTTATGGCCTGATTTTAGACGAAATCAGTTCTTTGAGGCATTAGAAGAGTTTGCAAGTCGAGATAGACGTTTCGGAAAAGTCAAATAATTACTATATTTGCAAATTATTGATTTTTGAGATGAGAATTGGACACTTTTTTGCCACTTTGGCTTTCGTATTGCTGCCGTTTATAGCTTCGGCACAAAGTGAGGGAGTCGAGGTGGATTATAACCGTCCCAAGAAGTATATTGTCGGTGGGATCGGTGTAGAAGGTAATACATATTTCAATGACCAGCAGATTATTTCTTTGACCGGTCTTCAGAAAGGTTTGGAGCTCACCGTACCAGGAGAAGATATCTCCAATATGGTCGATCGTCTCTGGCTGCAGAAATATTTTGAGGATGTAGCTATCACTATCGACAGCCTTAACGCTGCCGGTGATTCGGCTTTCTTTACTATCCGCATTAAAGAGCGTCCAAGAGTGTCCACTTGGACTTTCTCCGGTGTCAAGTCCGGAGAGATGAAGGATATCAAGGAGAGAGTCAATCTCCGTCGAGGAACCGAGTTTTCTGAATATGTGGAGAAGACAGCGTCTGATATCATCAAGAGATATTTTGCTGAAAAGGGTTTCCTTCGTTGCGAGGTCAAGGCAGAAGTGGCCAAGGATACAATCATCAAAAATGCAATCCGCGTCAATTTTGCAATTGACAAAGGAGAAAAGATTAAAGTCAAGGAGATCAACTTCATAGGTAACGATCACGTCAAGGAGTTTAAACTTGCGCGTTCTATGAAGAAGACCAAGTCAAATAAACTCTATAACTTCTTCAGCAGCAAGAAGTTCAATGAGCAGGAATATATCAACGACAAGAAAAACGCAATCAGTGCGTTCAACGAAGCCGGTTTCAGGGATGCCCGCATCGTGCGTGACTCAATCTACGAGGTAGAGCCTAATAGACTGGGCATCGATCTTGTTTTTGATGAGGGCAATCAATATTATTTTGGCGATATCACATGGACTGGTAATTCTGTCTACTCTACAGATGTGCTCAACAATGTGCTTGCTATCAAGAAGGGTGATATCTATGATGTCGTGACCATGGAAAAGCGCCTTAAAGGTGGCGGCAAGCAGACGGACTACGATGTCACCAAGCTTTATAGAGACTATGGCTACCTCTTCTTCAATGTGCAGCCTGTAGAGGTCAATATTCAAAACGACTCGGTAGATGTTGAGCTTCGCATCACGGAAGGAAAGCAGGCAACTCTGAACAATATCGTGATCAACGGTAACACCATTACCAATGAAAAAGTAGTTAGACGTCAGCTTTATACCCGTCCGGGATATCTCTTCAGCCAAAGCGACTTCGAGCGTTCGATCCGAGAGATTGCGTCATTGGGCCAGTTTGATCCTGAATCAATCATGGATCCTGTTACAGGCTACTCTATCTTGCCTAACCAACTTAATAATACGGTAGACCTCGTCTATAACGTGACTGAGAAACCTTCCAGCCAGCTTGAAGTTTCCGGTGGTTGGGGTGGTTATACATTTGTGGCTACCGTGGGCGTATCATTCAACAACTTCTCATCTCAGAGAATGTTTGAGAAGGGAGCATGGCGACCAGTGCCTCTTGGCGATGCCCAGAACCTGGCGTTCCGTTTCCAGACCAATGGTACCTACTACACAGCTCTCACAGCCAACTTTACCGAGCCTTGGCTCTTTGGTAAGAAGCCTACTTCACTCAATCTGGGTGCATACTATACTCGTCAGACCAACTCATATCTTGCGCTCAACCTTCTTAGAAACGACCGCCAGATGGAGATCTTCGGTGTTTCTGCGTCATTGGGTACCCGTCTGAAGTGGCCTGACAGCTATTTTGTGCTCTATAACGGACTTAGCTGGCAGACATATAAGCTCACCAACTGGTATTCGGGCTACTTCATCTTTGATGATGGTATTGCCAACAATATCAACTACTCGTTTAATCTCGTGAGAAACTCAAGTGACCAGGCTCTCTATCCAAGAAGTGGTTCTGAGTTTAGCTTCTCGCTTCAGCTCACACCTCCATTCTCGCTCTTCAGAAAGCACGATTTTGATGCTGATGGCAACAAAGTGGCAGTGGATAGCTATAAGGATGTAGATTATTCCAAGTGGAACGCAAAGCAGAGGTTCAAGTGGATCGAGTATAATAAGTGGAAGTTCTCAGGCACAGTATATACTCAGTTGGTCGGAGACCTTGTGCTGATGACAAGGGCGCAGTTTGGATATCTCGGATACTACAACAGGTCTTGGGGCTATTCTCCATTTGAGGGCTTCCTTGTGGGTGGTGACGGTATGTCAGGATATAATACCTATGGCTCTGAGCTGATTGCTCTCCGTGGCTATGAAAACTACTCACTCACTCCTTATGTGCCATCAAGCTACAACAGCAACGGTTATGCATATGCGGGTAATGTATATGATAAGTTTACTGTAGAGTTCCGTTATCCGGTTATCCTCCAGCCATCATCAACCATCTATGCGTTGGCGTTCCTTGAGGGTGGTAACTGTTGGGCTGATATCAGAGATTTCAATCCTTTTGAAATCAAACGCAGCGCTGGAGTCGGAGTTCGCATCTATTTACCGATGGTTGGTCTTCTTGGTGTTGACTGGGGTTATGGATTTGACAACCCTGACAAGAGCAATAGAAGCCAGTTCCACTTTGTGATTGGACAGCAGTTTTAATTAATTGATACAATTAAATTATTATGAATATGAAAAGAATCATTGTTATTATCGCAATGGCGATGCTCACAGTTTCTGCTTTTGCTCAGCAGAAGTTTGCACACGTTAATTTTTCAGAGCTCGTGCAGCTTTGCCCAGAGGCAGATGATGCTCGTGCAACAATGGCCGCTTCTCAGAAGGAGGTTCAGGCAACTTTCAACGAGTTGGTAGGTGAGTACAACACAAAGTATGAGCAGTATCAGTCAAAGGCCAGCACTTGGACAGCTTCTATCCGCGAGAGCAAGGAGAAGGAACTCGTTCAGATTCAGCAGCGCATCCAGGAGTTCCAGCAGTCTGTAGACGCTGAACTTCAGCAGCAGCAGCAAAGTCTCATGGCGCCTATCTATGAGAAGGTAAATAAGACTATTCAGGATCTTGCAAAGGCAGGTGCATATGTATATGTATTTGACGTCAGCACAGTTATCTATGTAGACGCAACCCAGAGTACAGACCTCACTCCAGAGGCTCGCAAGGTCCTCGGCATCGCAGAAGGCCGCACCCTTGAGACTCTTCAGGAAGAGCTCCAGGCTCAGGCTCTTGCAGAGGCAGAATAATATATCTTAATATCAAGAAGCCCCATCTTTGTGATGGGGTTTCTGGGTTTATCCAAAATAGTTTTTGGGATGGCACATAAAATCATTGACACCAAAGAGGTGGTGATCAGATTTGTAGGAGATTCAGGCGATGGTATGCAGCTGACTGGATCTCTTTTTGCTGATATGTCGGCAATCTATGGAAATACACTCTCTACATTTCCGGACTATCCTGCCGAAATCCGTGCTCCGCACGGAACGGTATCAGGTGTTTCAGGTTTCCAGGTACACATCGGTTCTGAAGATGTCTCAACCCCTGGAGATTTCTGCGATTTGCTTGTCGCGATGAATCCTGCGGCGCTCAAGGCCAATGCAAAATGGTGCAAGAGACACGCCATGATCCTTGTGGATCAGGATGCTTTTGACGAGAAAGGATTAGCAAAGGCCGGATTTAAGACCGACAATCCATTTGTTGAACTCGGTGTTGAGGACAGAACCATCATAGCCGCTCCTATCACCACCCTTACACTTGAGAGTCTTAAGGATAGTAATCTGGATAATAAGACTATGGTCAAGTGTAAGAATATGTTTACACTTGGCGTCGCCTGCTATATCTATCATAGACCACTCGATTATATCTATGGCTATCTTGAAAGGAAGTTCAGCAAGAAGCATCCTGAGATGATAGAGCCAAATAAGAAAGTCCTGTATGACGGGTTTAATTATGCCGCAAATATCCAGCTTATCGCCAATACCTATGCCATTGAGCCGTCGCATAGTCTGAAAAAAGGAACATATAGAAATATTTCAGGTAATCAGGCCACAGCATGGGGTCTTCTTGCCGCATCGGAGAAAAGTGGTTTGAGCCTCTTCTGTGGCTCATACCCTATCACTCCTGCGACCGCGATTCTTGAGGAACTTGCAATCCACAAAAGCTTGGGAGCAAAGACCCTTCAGGCAGAAGATGAGATCGCAGGCATCTGTACCGCAATCGGCGCTGCGTTTGCCGGAAATCTTGCGGTGACTACAACTTCCGGCCCGGGCCTGTCTTTGAAGTCAGAAGCTCTTGGCCTGGCAGTGATGACTGAGCTGCCGCTTGTGATTGTCGATGTGCAGCGCGGCGGCCCTTCAACAGGTCTTCCTACCAAGACCGAGCAGTCTGATCTCAATCAGGCGCTCTATGGCCGCAATGGCGAATGTCCGCTGGTGGTGATCGCTGCTCATTCGCCTGCAAACTGCTTTGATGCTGCATTTAACGCATGTAAGATTGCGCTTGAGCACATGACTCCTGTAGTGCTTCTCTCGGAGGGCTTCCTCGGCAACGGCTCAGAGCCATGGAGGATCCCTGCAATGAAAGACTATCCTGAGATCAAGCCTCCGTTTGTGAGAGGGCTCATGAAGGAAGGCGAGAAATACTATCCGTTTAGAAGAGACCCTGAAACTCTCGTCCGCCGTTGGGCGATTCCGGGACAGAGAGGTCTTGAGCACAGAGTAGGTGGTCTTGAGAAGACCCATGAGGGCGTGGTGTCGACAGATCCGGCCAACCATGAGATGATGGTAAGGGAGAGAGCTGAAAAAGTCGCCAAAGTAGCGGATTTCATTCCTAAACTCGAGATGCTCAATGGTGCTGATAGCGGTAAGCTTCTGGTAGTGGGCTGGGGTGGAACTTATGGACATATCCTCTCTGCCGTAAAGGAGATCGGAGATGTTTCTTATGTCCATTTTGATTATATCAACCCTCTTCCTGCCAATACAAAAGAAGTGTTCTCCCGCTTTGAGGAGATACTCGTGTGCGAGCTCAACTCAGGACAGTTTGCAGACTACCTCAGAGCTCAGTTCCCAGAGAAGAACTTTATTAAGTTTAATAAGATTCAGGGTCAGCCATTCCTTGTGAGTGAGTTGGTTTCTGAGATTCAAAAACATATTTAATTATGGCAACGCTGACATTTAAAGATTTCAAAAGTGACCAGGAAGTCAGATGGTGTCCCGGTTGTGGTGATCATGCCGTATTGGCAGCTCTTCAGAGAGCCCTTCCTAAGGTGAGCCAGGCCCTGAACTACGATAAGGAAAGATATGTGGTAGTGTCCGGAATCGGATGTTCTTCGCGTCTGCCATACTACATGGATACCTATGGTTTCCATAGTATCCACGGTAGAGCTACTCCGATCGCAACAGGTATCAAGGTTGCCAACCCGCAACTTACTGTGTGGCAGGTCTGCGGAGATGGTGACGCGCTTGCCATCGGTGGTAATCATTTTATCCACGCTATCCGTCGAAATATTGATATTAACATCCTGCTGATCAACAACCAGATTTATGGCCTGACCAAGGGACAGTATTCTCCGACATCGAAGTTTGGTGCTATCACCAAGACTTCGCCATATGGCACAGTCGAGCATCCGTTTAATCCGGGTGGACTGGTGCTTGGTGCTCAGGGTACTTTTTTTGCACGCTCTCTTGATGTGGAGCTCAAGCTCAATGAAGAGATTATGACTGCAGCGGCGCTGCATGATGGTTGCTCGGTTATGGAAATGTTGACAAATTGTGTTATCTTTAACGACGGAGCACACAAGAGACTCTCGGATCCTGCTACCAAAGCCGATACTACAATTGTCCTTAGACATGGTGAGAAGATGGTTTTTGGTAAAAACCAAGACAAGGGTCTGATCTATGATGGCAAGAAGTTGCGTGTAGTCCATATCGGAGACGAAGGTGGATTTTCTATCGACGATGTGCTTGTGCATGATGCCCATACAAACAATATCGGTATGCACATGGCTCTCGCTGAGATGAAAGGACCTGAATATCCTGTGGCTCTGGGTGTTATTAGAGACGTGAAGGATATCACCTACGATGACGGTGTCAGAGACCAGGTAAAGGAGGTGATGGCAAAGTCAAAGATACATTGCATGGATGAGTTGCTCCACAGCGGCACGACATGGGAAGTGGAATAATCAAATAATACACACTAATACTTAATAACTTATTATGAAGACTAAAGACATTATGGCTCGTCTGGGGGCTAAGTACCCTCTTGAAAACGAGTATTTGCAGGCAGTGCAAGAGGTGCTTGAGAGCATCGAAGAAGTATATAATCAACATCCGGAGTTTGAAAAAGCAAAGATTGTGGAGAGGATGGTCGAGCCGGACCGCATCTTTACGTTCCGTGTGACATGGGTTGATGACAGAGGAGACGTCCAGACCAATACCGGTTATCGTGTGCAGTTTAATAGTGCAATTGGTCCTTATAAGGGTGGCCTGAGATTTCATAGGGCAGTGTCTCCTTCTATGCTGAAATTCCTTGGTTTTGAGCAGACATTCAAAAACGCACTCACTACACTTCCGATGGGCGGTGCAAAGGGCGGTTCTGATTTTGATCCTGCAGGAAAGTCAAATGAGGAGATTATGCGTTTCTGTCAGGCATTCATGCTTGAGCTCTGGAACTGCATAGGTCCTGATCAGGATATTCCTGCCGGTGACGTGGGAGTGGGCTCGCGTGAGATCGGCTATCTCTACGGAATGTATAAGAAACTTGCACGCCAGTATAATACGGGTGTGATAACAGGTAAGGGCTCTACATGGGGAGGATCTATTCTTCGCCCGGAAGCAACCGGTTTTGGCGCGTTGTATTTCACTGAAAACCTTCTTAAGCATGCAGGAAAAGATATCAAGGGCTGCACAGTAGCAGTGTCCGGTTTTGGTAATGTAGCTTGGGGTGCTTGTATCAAAGCAACAGAACTTGGTGCAAAGGTTGTGGCTGTTTCAGGTCCTGACGGAGTGTGTGAGATCCCGGAGGGCATCACTCAGGAGATGATAGACTACATGCTTGTGATGAGAGCTTCAAATCGCAACCGCGTGGAGGATATGGCAACCAAGTTCCCTGAAAAAGCTCACTTTGTGGCAGGCAAGAAGGCTTGGAGTGTCAAGTGTGACATAGCATTGCCTTGTGCTTTCCAGAACGAGCTCAGCGAAGCTGATGCCAAGGAGCTTGTAGACAACGGCACATGGTGCTGCTGTGAGGTTTCAAATATGGGCTGCCAGCCTGAGGCTATCCACTATTTCCAGAAGGCGGGAGTACTCTTTGCTCCAGGAAAGGCTGTAAATGCAGGTGGCGTGGCTACTTCCGGTCTTGAGATGACCCAAAATGCTTCACATATCAGTTGGAGCGGCGAGGAAGTTGATGAGAAACTCCACTATATCATGAAATCAATCCATGAGGCTTGTGTTAAATATGGCACTCAGCCGGACGGAAAAGTTGACTATGTAAAGGGAGCAAATATTGCCGGCTTTATGAAAGTTGCCACTGCAATGCTTGAGCAGGGCAGCATCTAATCAACATTAAATGAAATTATTCCTGATAGACGGCCACGCGCTGGTTTTTAAGATGTACTATGCCTTTATGGGCCGACCTATGGTCAACTCTAAAGGCATAGATACTTCTATATTGTTTGGTTTTACCAAATATCTCCTTGAGTTGCTTGATCGAGAGCGTCCCGAGGCTGTTGCTGTGGGATTTGATCCGCCGGGAGGTACATTCCGCAATCAGATGTATCCCGAATACAAGGCCAATCGTGCTGAG
>CALEJC010000247.1 GCA_937898205.1 uncultured Bacteroidales bacterium | reverse complement strand
ACAGACTTTTTTTCCTTGATTCATGCGGATGGTATGACTTCTTTGGCAGAGAATCAGCTTCGGCTTTATGGGGTCTTGTTGTTTTTCTTATTTGATAGTATCCCTGCTGCAGGATAGCCCAAGAGGATGCACAAGACGGTTGTTTCAATGGCAATCTCGATGGATAGGGCAAAAGTGCCGATCGCATCATCGTCAGTGAAAAACTTTGTGATATTGTCAAATGTGAAGCTTCCGGAGTTATCTTGAAAAGCATAGATCACTACCAGTATGAGTGGCAGCAATACAAAGATGATCAAGAAGATCAGATATGGAAGACTCCAATGTTTCCTTTTAATCATTTCTCTTCTGAAGCTTGATATCCTTAGCAGACATGTTGATACCCACAAGGTCGCCCTTGTCCCATACGTCCTGAGTGTCCACCCAGATGTGATCGCCATCTTCGGTGAGGATGGTCAGATGGTAATGGTTGCCCTTATAAAGCAGGAAGTGTACGTCTCCCGCAAGCGCACCATCTTCCTGATGGTCAGTGAGTTCCACCTTAGAAAAAGCGACCTGCGCTGTGACTTTGTCGCCCACGGCAAATTTTGCAGCATCCTTACATTCAAATTCGCAACCAAGCATCTTGACTGCGGTCTCGCTCACCACTTCTGCCTCAAAGCTGTTGCATGTGCGCTCCTTGTGCATAACCTGAATATCTGCAGGTCGGATGATGAGTCCCACTGTCTGCCCTACCTCAAATGCGTTGTAGTCCTGGATCATCAGCTCATAGCCTGTGTCGGTGTCTACAAACATTTCGTAGTGCACGCCCTTGAATGTGCATGATTTTACCACTGCTGTCATCTGGGCGTTTTCTGTCTTGTTCATGATGTAGAAGTCCTCAGGGCGGATCACGACATCAACCGGTACATTCTCACCGAAACCTTCGTCTACACACTCAAATTCATATCCGGCAAACTCTACCTTTCTGTCTTCTATCATCTTGCCATTGAGGATGTTGGACTCTCCGATGAAGTCTGCTACAAATGAGTTCTGCGGCTCGTTGTATATGTCAGTCGGGCTGCCGATCTGCTGGATCTTGCCTTCGTTCATCACAACGATGGTGTCAGATAGAGTAAGGGCCTCTTCCTGGTCGTGTGTCACATATATAAAGGTGATTCCGAGCTTTTTGTGCATCTCTTTGAGCTCGATCTGCATGTCCTTGCGCATCTTGAGGTCAAGCGCTGCAAGCGGCTCGTCAAGCAGCAGAACCTTGGGCTGATTGACAAGTGCTCTTGCGATCGCAACTCTCTGCTGCTGACCGCCTGACAGTGAGTCCACGTCTCTGTCTTCGTAGTCGGTCATGCTCACCATCTTGAGCACCTTTCTGACTCTTTTATCTATCTCATCTTCAGGAGTTTTCTGAAGTTTGAGACCAAATGCTATATTGTCATACACATCAAGGTGTGGGAAGAGGGCATATCTCTGGAAAACTGTATTAAAAGGTCTTTGATATGGTGGTAGACTTGAAATATCTTTTCCATCAAGCAGGATAGTACCTTCGTCTGGTCCGAGGAATCCTGCGATGAGTCGCAGCGTTGTAGTCTTGCCGCAGCCGGAAGGGCCCAGCAGAGTTACAAATTCGCCTTTGCGGATGTCGAGATTGATATTGTCAAGCACGACCTTTGAGTCATAGGACTTACTCACCCCTACAAGGGAGATAACCACATTGGATTTTTGCATTATTACCAAAGATTAAAACGGAGTTGATATCTTGCACCTACATTGACGCTGAAACCTGATGTCAGAGAGTCGTAGGCTATGTATGCATGAAGACGAAGGTCTTCGGATTCTTTAATCGGATAAAACTGTGCGATGCCGCCGAGGGTCCAGGACGAAGGCAATACAGCATCGTCTGACATGATATTGTAGATGCCTTTAACGCTGAAATCCCAAGCCTCGCCTGCCGCTACGGTGAGCTTGCTTTGCAGGCAGTTGCCATCAAGGAACGACCAGTCGCTCTCGTCAAATGCGCCGGTGTTGTTCCAGTCTACCACGAGGCTTCCCCAGCTGCCCAGCTGTGCGCTGATGCCAAGGCATGCAAGCGCTTGAAAATTGCCCTTGGATAGTTCAATGGCGCTGAATGAGCCGATCAGCCCCCAGCTCTCATACTCCCCTCTCCAGCCAAGCGAATATGCCCACAATCCGCTGCTGAAAGGATGCTCTCCGTAGGGAGAGGTGGTCATCTGCAGACTGAAGCTGTTTTGCTCGGACGGTGTCGTATAGGAAAGCTTTGCGCCCCATTGGTAGCAGGCCAGGTTGTTCCAGAGAGGAGATGCAAGTCCTGTGTGCACATCCCAGTCGTATTCGTCAAACTCGTAGCCTCCTACCAACATGACATCCTTGCCCAGAGTGACGTCCCAAGAGCCGAAGGTGTAGTTTATGTTAAAGAAATCCAGCCAGTTGGTGCTGTCGCTACGGCCAATATTCTGATATGGCCAAGCAAGATCGCCCGGATCCAGATGGAACCAGTGATTGGCTACAGTAAAAGATAGATTTTTGGAAAAGGCACCCTCCAACAGGGTGTAAAATGAAGAATTGCCGAAATTGATCTCATTAGGCGAATCCTGATAAAGTGTCGGATTTAAATCCAGACGCGGAATAAGGCTCAGCTCGGCATAACTACCGAGACTCTCAGTTTCCTGCGCTTGCAGGGGGATACTGAGCAGCACCAAAGCTGCTAACGGTAATAAAAATTTCTTCATTTCTAATTAACATAAAAAGGTATTTAGTTCAACTTAACTGCGAATATACAGAAAAAATGTGTAATTTTGTCCTAATCTAAAATTTTACTGACTAATTAATGTACAACTTTGACGAAATCATTGATAGGCGCGGTAGCGGTTGCCTCAATGTTGATCATTTGAAAAAAGTCTTCGGACGCGACGATCTTCTCTCCTTTTGGATCGCCGATATGGATTTCAAGACTCCTGATTTCATTATTGATGCTCTTAAGGCTCGTTTGGATCATCCTATTCTCGGATACCCTTGCATGGGTGATGATTATTTTGATGTCCTTGCTTCTTGGCTCGAGACTTTGCATGGCTGGAAGGTGTCTTCTGACCAGTTCTGTTTCATCCCTGGTATCGTAAAGGGTTTTGCATTTGCTGAAAGATGCTTCCTTAAGCCGGGTGACAAGGTGATCATCCAACCTCCTGTATATCATCCGTTCCGTCTCACAACTCAGGCTTGTGGATATGAAGTTGTAAATAACCCTCTCATCCCTGTTTATGATGAGGATGGTTTCCTCAAGACCTATAAGATGGATCTTGAGGGTCTTGAGAAACTCATCGACGACAAGACCAAGATGCTCATCCTCTGCAATCCTCACAACCCATGTGGTATCTGCCATAGCAGAGAGACTCTTCAGGCTCTGGCTGAGCTCTGCCACCGCAAGGGAGTGCTCGTGATCTCTGATGAGATCCACGCAGAGATGGTGCACGAAGGACAGCACATCCCGTTTGCTTCCGTGAGCGAGATTGCTGCTCAGAACAGCATCAGTTTCTTTGCTCCATCAAAGACATTCAATATTGCCGGTGTGGTGAGCTCATACAGCGTGGTCCCTAATCCTCAGATCAGAGAGAAATTCTTTGAATTCCTGGAGTCCGTAGAGGTCAATCATCCAAATATCTTCCCTCCTGTCGCAACTCGTGCTGCATATAGCCAGAAGGGCCTTGAGTGGAGAAAAGAGATGCTTGCCTACATTCAGGGAAATATTGAATTTGTTTCATCATGGCTCAAAGAAAACCTGCCACAGGTACATGCTGTCAAGCCTCAGGCGTCATTTCTTGTGTGGCTCGACTGCCGCAAACTTGGCTTGACCCAGAAAGAACTTGTAGATATGTTTGTCAATGAAGCTCGCCTTGCACTCAACGACGGAACCATGTTTGGAGAGGAAGGCGCTGGCTTTATGAGATTTAACATCGGTTGTCCTCGCGCAAAACTGCTTCAGGGCCTCGAAAGGCTTGCTGCGGCAGTGAAAAAAGTTTGCAAATAGTTTTGCTACTTTAAAAATAATTACTACCTTTGTGCTCCCAATACGGGACAAGGTGCCATAGCTCAGTTGGTAGAGCAAAGGACTGAAAATCCTTGTGTCCCCGG
>CALEJC010000246.1 GCA_937898205.1 uncultured Bacteroidales bacterium | reverse complement strand
CGGCTCCCGAGCCTACAAACACGGCATCGAAGCCCTCCTCGTCCAAAAGCGAATCGATAGTTACGGTGCGACCAACAATCACATCCTTCTCAAACTTTACGCCCAATCGACGAACATTATCAATCTCCTTTGCTACAATACGCTGCTTTGGCAGACGGAACTCCGGGATGCCATATTCGAGCACGCCACCGGCCTTGTGCAAGGCCTCAAAGATAGTCACTCCGTAGCCTTTCTTGGCAAGGTCGTAGGCACAGGCAAGGCCTGCAGGACCTGAGCCGATCACTGCCACTTTCTTACCGTTTGGCTCAGCTACCTCTGCAGCGGCGGCAAGCTCAGGATGCTCGCGCACGCTATCGGCCACAAAGCGCTCCAACTTGCCGATTGCCACCGGCTCACTCTTTACGCCAAGGATGCAGCTTCCCTCACACTGTGTCTCCTGCGGACACACACGGCCGCACACTGCCGGCAGAGACGAGTCCTGAGCGATGACCTGCGCAGCCGCAGCGATATCTCCCTGGGCAAGTTTCTGGATAAACTGCGGGATCTGAAGATGCACGGGGCAAGCGGCGACGCAGCGAGGGTTCTTGCAGTTCAGGCAACGACTCGCCTCCAGAAGCGCCTCCTGCTCATTGTAGCCAAGGCACACCTCTTCAAAATTGTGTGCTCTGAGTCTCGGATCCTGCTCTCGGACAGGAACTCTTGGAATCCTAACTGCCATCACTTCCCCCTCCCGATTCTACATTTATGATTTTCAAAGGCTTCCGCTTCCTCGGACCTGTACTGTCCCTGACGGCGAAGCGCCTCGTCAAAATCCACCTCATAGCCGTCAAATTCCGGCCCTTCCACACAGGCAAATCTCACCCTGCCACCGACGGTAACACGACAGGCACCGCACATCCCGGTACCGTCTACCATCAGCGTATTGAGACTCACGATAATCGGCAGCTGCAGTCTGCGGGCAGTGAGCGAAGCAAACTTCATCATGATCATCGGACCGATCGCCACTGCCTGAGTATAGTGCCTGCCTTCAGAAACAAGTTGCTCCAGCATGGCAGTCACCAGGCCATGGAAACCTTCCGAGCCATCGTCTGTGCAGATATATAGGTTGTCACACACGGCAGCCAGCTCCTCTTTATAGATGAGAAGATCGGCTGTTTTTGCGCCAAGGATCACATCTACCTTGACACCTTTTTCGTGGAGATATTTGACTTGTGG
>CALEJC010000245.1 GCA_937898205.1 uncultured Bacteroidales bacterium | reverse complement strand
TCCCGAGAATCCCATGAAGGCCATAGCCAGAATTCCCGCAGTAACCAGCGCGATAGGAACACCCTTGAACGCCTTAGGCACATTGTTAAGGGCAAGCTGCTCGCGAAGACCGGCAAAAAGCACCATCGCAAGACCGAAGCCGAGCGAAGTGGCGAAAGCATATACCGTAGCCTCTCCGAGGTTCATCATGCCGTTTGCGGCAGAAGCGAATGGAGAAGACTTCTGAACCACTGTAAGAGCGACACCGAGAACGGCGCAGTTAGTAGTGATAAGAGGAAGGAAGATACCCAGGGAAGCATACAGCGCAGGGCTGATCTTCTTGAGCACGATCTCCACCATCTGTACGAGAGCGGCAATCACAAGGATGAACGAAATGGTCTGAAGGAACTCAAGTCCGAACTTCACGAGAAGCGAGTTCAGAAGATAAGTCACGACAGTAGCAAGAGTGATCACGAAGCAGACCGCCATGGACATGCCTGAAGCGGTGCTCAGCTTGTTGGATACGCCGAGGAACGGACATACACCAAGGAACTGTGACAGCAGAATATTGTTTACGAATATCGCTGAAATGATGATAAGTATATATTCCATAATTACTCAGCCTTTTTAGATGTTAATTTTCTGAAGATTACAATCAGATATCCGAGAGCAAGGAAGGCGCCCGGAGCAAGCACGAATGCAAGGATTCCGTCTCCTTCGATGAACTTCCATCCGAATACCGAACCGCTTCCAAGAATCTCGCGGACTACTCCGAGAAGGGTAAGTGACAATGTGAATCCAAGTCCGATTCCGATTCCGTCAAGTGCCGAATCCACAACACTGTTCTTGTTTGCAAATGCCTCCGCACGTCCGAGCACGATACAGTTCACAACGATAAGCGGAATGAACAGACCGAGAGTCTCATAGATATCCGGAACGTATGCCTGCATCACGAACTGAAGCAAGGTCACGAAAGTCGCGATCACAACGATATACGAAGGGATACGCACCTTGTCAGGAATATATGCCGCGATGGCAGATATCACGATATTCGAGAGTATCAGGACAAATGTAGTGGCAAGTCCCATGCTCATACCGTTTATGGCCGATGTGGTTGTAGCCAATGTAGGACACATACCCAGAAGGAGGACGAATGTAGGGTTCTCCTTGATAAGGCCTTTAGTTATAAGTTGTAGTTTTCCCATTTTCTGTCCCTCCTTATTCGTTTATGAGCATCGGGGTCTGACCGATGGCCTGGAACACCTTGGTTGCAAGAAGAAGACCGTCAGCGTATGCTCGTGATGTGATTGTAGAAGCTGTGATGGCATCCACGTCACCTCCGTCCTTCTTTACCGCAAGATCCTTTTCAGCAGGATTCCAGCCTTTGAACTGGCTGGAGAATGAAGGCTCGACGCACTTTGCTCCGAGACCTGGAGTCTCTGCCTGCGAGAGAACCTTTGTATTGCAGATGACACCGTTGATGTCAAATCCCACTTTGATGGCGATAGGGCCTCCGAAGCCTACTGGAGCCACATTGATGGCACAGCCCACTACATTTCCGACTTCGTCGTATGCAAGGTTGTATCCATATGAAGCACCCTCGAAATCAACGGTCCTTTCCTCTTCGATGGTCACGGCTGTCTCAGGAAGCACTTCCTTGATGGCAGCCTCGTTCTTTGCCTTTGCAGCAGCATCGATAGGCGCCTTCGTAAGTGCATAGACACCAGCAAGAAGTGCCGAACAAACGATGCAGATAGTGAAAAGGCACACTGTCATGTTCTTGAATGATGATTTTACTGCCATAGCCTATGCCCTCCCGTATTTCTTTGCGTGGCACCACTTGTTGATGAGAGGAACCACAGAGTTCATGATAAGGATAGCGAATGACATTCCCTCCGGATAAGCGCCGAAGTAACGGATAAGCATGGTGATGATACCGATGCCGACACCGAAGATGATGCCTCCGACATTACTCATAGGAGAAGTCACATAGTCAGTAGCCATGAATACAGATCCGAGAAGGACACCACCGGTAAGGAGGTTGAACAGAGGATCGGTATACTCTGCAGGGTTGATCAGCCAGAAGATGCCCGAGAAGACAGCTACTGTAGCAAGGATCGAGAGAGTGATGTAAGGTCTGATGACCTTGCGTGCAAGCAGGTACACGAAACCTGCGAGGATAGCGATTGCTGAAAGCTCACCGGCAGAACCACCGATGTTCACGAACAGCATGTTCATGTAGTCGAGACCCTCGATTGCAGCGACTCCGCCCTCTTTTGCAAGTCCGAGCGGTGTAGCTCCCGAGAGAGCGTCAAGACCGCCACCGATGAAGCCCTGAGGCCTTGTCCAGTCGGTCATATATGTAGGGAAGGAGATGAGGAGGAACACTCGACCCACGATAGCAGGATTGAAGAGATTCTGTCCGAGACCTCCGAATGTCATCTTAGCGACGCCGATAGCGACTACAGCACCGATGAACACCACCCACCAAGGAGTTGTGGCAGGAAGGTTGAGGGCAAGAAGAATACCTGTAACCACAGCGGACATATCTCCCACAGTACAGGTCTTCTTCAACAGATATTTAGTGATAAGGAACTCCAGCAGTACGCAGGAAGCCACACTTACGCCAAGCACCAGCAGTTCTGACCATCCGTAGAAAAGGACGGAAACTATCACTGCCGGAAGCATAGCGATCACTACATCCCTCATCAAAGACTTGGTTGAAGTCTTTGTATGAAGATGCGGTGAAGGTGATACCAAAAGTTTATCCATTTTATGATCAATTTAGTTATCAATTTAAGGGCTTTGCTACTTTTTAGCAGTTCTGCCTCGAATAATTCTGATGACGTCGCCCTTTGCGATACGGATGATGTCCAGAAGAGGAATGTTGGCTGGACAGCTGTAAAGGCAGCATCCGCACTCGATACAATCCTGGATCGCGTTCTCTTCAAGCTCATCCATCATATTGTTGCGGGCATATTTCTGGAGAAGGAATGGCTCGAGACCCATAGGGCAGGCCTCCGCACACTTTCCGCAGCGGATACATGCTGATTCGACACCGCGCACTGTCTGCTCTGCAGTCAGATAAAGGAGTGATGATGAGCCCTTGACCGTAGTCGCATCCATGTTCGCGATCGCCTTACCCATCATAGGACCGCCGCTGATGAGCTTGGCAGCATCTTCAGGGATGCCTCCGGCCTGCTCAATGATAAATGAGAGCGGAGTACCGATGCGGAAGAGATAGTTGTGGTTCTTCTCTACCGGCAGGCAATCACCTGTGATGGTCATTGTGTTGGTGATCAATGGCTTGTTTTTCTGCACAGCCTCATAGACAGCGAGTGAAGTGGCCACATTCTGCACTACTGCACCGGCATCAATAGGCAAGCAGCCCGAACCCACTTCGCGACCAAGCACAGCATTGATGAGCTGCTTCTCACCGCCCTGCGGATAGCGCTTCTTGAGCACAGCCACTGTCATGTCGGCATATCCGAGCTCTGCAATCGCCTTGCGGATGATCTCGATAGCCTCAGGCTTGTTTTCCTCGATACCGATCACACAAAGGCAGCCGAGCACCTTCTGCATGATGGCAGCACCGATAACAATCTCCTTTGGACGCTCAACCATGATGCGGTAGTCGCTTGTGAGATATGGCTCACATTCGGCACCATTGAGGATGAGACATTCGGCAACCTTGCCGGGAGCAGGATTGAGCTTGACATGAGTTGGGAAAGTTGCACCACCAAGACCCACAACTCCACAAGCCTTGATCTTCTCAAGGATGACTGCCTTGTCTTCAGGAATCTTTGTTACGAGGGTATCTGTCATATCGATGCCTTCAGCCCACTCGTCGCCCTCAACTGTGATTTCAATATGAGGAACCATATTTCCGGCGAGGTCCTTGCGAGGCGCGATGGCCTTGACTACTCCGGAAACAGGAGAATGTACAAAAGCAGAAATAAAACCACCCGGTTCTGCGATCACCTGGCCGACCTTGACTGCATCTCCGGCAGCCACAACAGGCTTTGCAGGAGCGCCAAGATGCTGAGCCATCGACACATATACAGTCGAAGGAAGAGGAAGAACCTCAATCTTGCAATCGCGTGATATCTTATTGTCGTGAGGATGAATACCTCCGATCGAGAATGTCAGTTTACTCATTGCTTGCCTCCTTTTTTACTTCAACCTCTTCCGGCTTGACAGCTGGGGCTGCAGGCTTGGCTACAGGAGCAGCAGGCTTGGCAACAGCTGGCTTCGGAGGAAGAACAGGGAAATTAACTGCATGGATTGCACCGGTAGGACACTCAGCCACACACTTCTTGCACAATTTACATTTTGTAAAGTCGATGTAGGCGAGATTGTTCTCGACGGTGATTGCGCCGTGAGGGCAGACCTTGGCACACTTCGAGCAACCGATACAAGCATTAGAACAAGCTTTGCGTGCCACCGCTCCCTTGTCCTTGTTGATACATGAAACAAAGATGCGCATAGAACGTGGTCCCTTGTTGCGAAGTTCAATCACATTTTTAGGACAGGCTTTGACGCACGCGCCACAAGCTGTACACTTGCTTTCATCAACTACAGGAAGACCTGTGAGCGGATTCATCACGATAGCGCCAAACTGGCAGGCGTCCACACAATCGCCACAACCAAGACAGTCACCGCATCCGAGGCAGCCGAAAGAACAGCCGGTATCACCGCTGTAGAGGCTTGCCTTGACGCGGCAAGACTGCACGCCGTCATAGGTGTTAATACGAGGACGGGCTTCGCAAGTGCCGTTGCAACGTACAACTGCTACCTGTGGAGCCTTTTCCTTAATTTCAAGGCCGAGGATGGCTGCGATGTTTTTCATCACCTCATTGCCACCCACAGGACAGAACTGTTTGTCGAGATTTTCCGATTTTACGGCAGCGTCGGCAAATGCTCTACATCCTGCAAAGCCACAACCGCCACAGTTGGCACCGGGAAGGGCTTTTTCAACCTCATCAATGCGTGGATCCTCTTCAACCTTGAACTTCTTTGCCACCCAATAAAGCACGAGGGCGAGAAGAAGACCAAGCACTGTAAGAGTCACGATGGTCAGGATAATAGTTTTTGTCATCAGTATTTTAAATTAAATATATATTCGTTTTTGAGTTTACCTCTGAACAACCATATAACAAAGTAATAAACGGCGATACAAGCAATCGCGATCAATCCTGAGATCAGCTCGGATACACCGAGTTCCAGAGGTATCAGCAACGCAAGTACCATCACCACAAGAGGTGCTGCGTAGGCAATCCACACAGCCTTATGACCCATGGAAGCCTTGAGAGTCACCTCAACCTCCTGTCCCACAGAGAGATTATCCCATCCGCGAGTGGTCACCTCGACGATCTTGCTCTTGCTGTCACCCAAAGAGCACAAGCCCTTGGCATGGCAAGAGCTGCACGCTGACTCTGAGATTATCTCCACCTTTGTTACAAGAGGAGTAATCTCAATCACGCGACCACGATGCGATATTTCTGACTTCTTTTTAGAACTCATCACTATTCATTGCTGACTCCATCGGCATTGAAGCTGCTCTGATGTCAAGGGTATCATCAGTATCCATAAACTTGATCTGATTGCCCTTGAAGAGCATCTCAATCTCCGCGGTCTGTCCGTTACGGTGCTTCGCTATGATGAAAAAAGTTTTTTCTCTATCTTCCGGAGTCTCGCTAAGTCCCACTGCATCAGGACGATGGATAAAGATTACCATATCCGCATCCTGCTCGATTGATCCTGACTCTCTCAAGTCTGAGAGCACCGGCTTACCGCCGCCACCCTGCCTTTGAGCAGCCTGACGTGAGAGCTGAGAAAGAGCGATGATCGGCACATCGAGCTCCTTGGCAGTAGCCTTGAGCGTGCGCGAAATGGCAGCCACTTCCTGCTCGCGCATGCCTCTGAGCTCCGGCGGTCCCTGCATCAGCTGAAGGTAATCCACCACAATCAGGCGCACTCCCTTGTTCTTGACAAGGTTCTTGGCCTTGGTGCGGAACTCCATGATAGGAAGACTCGGAGTGTCATCAATATAGATCGGAGCCTTTGAGAGGTCCTTGAGCTTGTATTCAAGCTGCTGCCACTCATAATCCTGCAACCTTACACCACCTTTGATCTTCTCCGCTTCCAGACCTGTCTCAGATGTCATCAGACGCTTTGCAAGCTGGATTGCAGGCATCTCCAAAGAGAAAAACGCCACCGGCATATTATGATCCACAGCCGCATTGCGCACGATATTGAGAGAAAAAGCTGTCTTACCCACAGATGGACGCGCAGCAAGGATGATCAGGTCGGACTTCTGCCAACCCATCGTGATAGTGTCGATGCTCAAAAAACCTGAAGGGACACCGCTGAGACCATTGCTTCCCTGCATGTCCTCGATGTTCTTCATGGCTTCATTGATCACGCTACCGATATCCTGAACTTCCTTGCGGACACTGTTTTGGATAGCATCAAAAATCTTATTCTGAGCTTTGTCGATGAGGTCATCCACCTTGACAGACTCATCATAAGAATCCCTCAAGATCTCATAAGAAGCTGAGATGAGATCTCTCTGGATGGTCTTCTGCTTGAGTATCTTGGTATAGTACTCGATGTGAGCCGCAGAGCCCACTTTTTCTGACAGATTTGCAAGAACCACCGGTCCGCCCACAGCTTCAAGATTGCCTTGAGCCTTGAGCTTTGAGGATACGGTAATGATATCCACAGAAGTGTGCTCGGCAACCAGCGAAGCCATCGCTTCAAAGATCATCTTGTGTTTCGGATCATAGAAGCAGGAAGCGTTAAGCTCTTCCATCGCCATGTCCACACAAGATGCTTCAAGCAACATAGCACCCAGGACAGCCTCTTCAACATCGAGAGCCTGAGGTGGCTTATTGCCGATCTCAAGCCCTAGTGTCTCCAGGTTGACTTCCGGTTTTCTCTTGCGAGGTGTATTTGTCTTTGCAGGAGGCATTAAAGACTAATTAGATTTCAGGGCTCACGATGATACGACCGCAGTGCTCACAGATGACAAGCTTCTTGCCTGAAGCGATGTCGATGAGTCTCTGTGGAGTGATTGTGTGGTAGCATCCGCCACATGCAGAACCATAGGTACCGTCCTCATTCTTAGGGAAGAGGGTAACCACTGCAAGGTGGTTCTGTGTGCTCTTGCGGATACGGTCATAAGCGCTGATTGTCCTCTCGTCGAGCTTGGCGAGGTAGGCTTCTCTCTTGGCCATGAGAGTTGTCTCCTCTTCTGCTGTCGACTCTACGATGGTGTTGAGCTCCTCTTTCTTTGCATCAAGATCTGCCACACGGATTGCGAGACGGTCCTCGATCTTCTCGATGTCCACGCCACGAGCCTTGATAGACTCCTGTGCCTCAGAGATGTTCTTCTCTGCAATCGCTCTCACATAACCTTGATTTTCAAGCTCCTTGTTGATTGAGTCGTATTCGCGGCTGTTTGAAACATTTTCAAGCTGCTTGCGATACTGCTCGATGTCCTCATCTACCTGCTTGATAGACTCACCTGCAGCCTCGATAGACTGCTTATATCCTTCGATGAGCTGAAGAGCTCTCTCTTTCTTTGCCTCAAGAGCTGCAACTTCCTGCTCGAGAGCCTCTACTTCCTTAGGAAGCTCACCGCGAAGCTGCATGAGTTTGTCGATGTCATTGTCTGTAGCCTGGAGATGGAAAAGTGTCTTCAGTTTCTCCTGCACTGCCTGCTCTGACTCAGCAAAGTTCTTGCGCAAAGAGACAAAGGTTTCACGCGCATCGATTGGCGCGTTGGACTGTTGTGTTTTCTTGGTGGTAGCCATATTATTCTAGAATATTATTTTGCTAAACGTATAAATGCAGTCTACAAAGTTATGAAATTTTTTAGAATATCATCAAGTTGAGCTCTAATAGACTTGAGTGACTCTATCGCTTTGACTCTACCCTCGACAGAAGCCCTGTCTGCGGCCATCTGACGCGCGGCCCCCTCCAGGGTAAGTCCCTGCTCCTTGACGAGGTAGTGAATCTGCGACAAAGCCTCAAGATCCGACTTGGTATATAGTCGGTTGCCCTTGGCATTTCTCTTAGGGTTGACAAACTTCGGAAACGAGTTGGACCAGAACCTCACAAGAGACACGCTTTCACCCAGAATCTGGGCGACTTCACTGATTGTGTAATAGAGTCTTTCCATATTAATCCATTGATTGTTGCGTATTTACAGACATATACAGCATATTTGCATAGTCTTCAGGAGCGATGGATCCAAAGAGGTAATTGATCGGATCCTGAGGCACATCATCCTTGCGCACCTCATAGTGAAGATGAGGGGCAAAGGCCTTGCCTGTCATGCCGACAGTGCCGATCTGCCAGCCCGCGCTGACTGTCTGACCGGAGCGCACCGTCGCCGCTTCAAGATGTGCATATATTGTCTTATAGCCGCCCTCGTGCGTAATCTCCACCGTGCGACCCAATGTCTTTGTATTGCTCACCTGCACCACACCGGCAGCAGAGCTATAGACAGGGGTGCCTCGAGAGACGATAAAGTCCAGACCTTCATGTTGTACATAAGCTTTATAGACAGGGTCGACTTTTTTTCCAAGGGAAGCACCCACCTGAGGATAACTGATATCCTTGATAGGCATCAGCATCGGAGGGATGACCAAAGAAGTATCTTCCACCGCAGAAAGGATCTTTTTGAAAAGTTCATCCACCTCCCGGGCTCTGGATATCAACTGGTCGGATTTGTCGCGGGTATAGCTGTTTAACTTAGTGTCCGGGATCGTGTCACTGGCAAACACAAAGTCCAGGTTGGACATAGGATCTACCGCAGGGGCAGTTGACTTAAAGACCTGCTCATAGATCTCGCCATCTTTGTACTGAAGGTTTGTCACTACATCCTTGAGAAGTGCATCCTGCTTCGGCAGATCAGAATATAGTCTTTGATACATCTTGATCTCACGACGCAGCTGTCTCTCCACGTCGGTGCTGAAAAAGAGAGCAAAAACCATATAGGCCAGCACCGCCAGAGAAATCGTGATCACGATATAGGCTATCGCAATGAGTATCACGCGCTTCCATCTTGGCTTATGCTTTCCGAATTTCAGATTGAGACTGTCAAAATCCCAGAACTTGATCCTAATCATCCGACAATCCTCCTCTCTTTAACAGCTCTGAAGTGCTCATCTTCTTGTCTTTCTGGGTATCCTCCCTGACCTGAGCGATCATCGCCTTGTATTCCTCTACAGGCATCTTGACATCCATGAAGTTATATGGATTGACCTTGGCGCCCATGCGCATCACCTCGTAGTGAAGATGCGGAGCCGTCGATTTGCCTGTGTTACCCACCGTACCGATCTGCTCTCCACGCTTGACCTTCATGCCCTCGGTCACATCGACTGTGTTCAGGTGGGCATACCTGGTCTTGTAGCCGTAGCCGTGGTTGATGACTATTTCGTTGCCGTAGCCTCTGAACTGGAAATTTACTTCCTCCACCACACCGTCGCCGGTAGAGAAGACAGGATTGCCGATCGCCATGGAGAAGTCCATGCCCTGATGCATCCTACGGCCTCCGTAGACAGGATCTATTCTGTAGCCAAATGAGCTGGAGATGCGGAAGTTATCGTAGTCCGGAATGATTGGCGGGACGCTTGGAACACACGAAAACATATCACCTGCGTTGGCCACCGTCACCTTGAGCTCGTCAAGACCCTTGCTGCGCAGGTACACCCTGTGAGAGAGCCTGTTCATCTTGAGCACAACTTCCTTCAACTCGGCATTGGCACCCTGCTCATCCATCTGCCTGTAAAGACGATATTCTTCTTCATCCAGGCCTTTGATCTCCTCTGGAATAGGACTCAGACCATAGATGCTGCGATAGACATCGTCGTCTCGCTGCTCGATTCCGCTCAGGGTGCGCTCATAGACATCCAGATTGCGCTGAAGGACATCCATTCTGGACTCCCATTGCGCATGACGGTGCTTGAGAATTGCTGTCTTGGGCAGGTCGAGCTTGAAGACAGATGTATACAGCCAGAAATAAAAGAACACCAAGCCCAGAGCGACTATCAGCATGACAATCACTCTCAAATACTTAACTCCTTTTGAAACCGGCTTTGCCTCGTAGCTCAAGGTTACCGGGTTGAAAAAATACCTGGCCATATTTCCGATGCAAAGATACTGATTTTTCTATAATTAGCACCACTCATCTAAAGTAAGTGCAGCTTGGCTGTATTGTAGTACGGCAAAAAAATCGTATTTTTGTAGGTTAAATATATATAAGAATATGACATCTAAAGAGATTAGACAGAAATTCCTTGATTTCTTTGCATCTAAGGGCCATACCATCGTACCTTCTGCACCGATGGTTGTCAAAAATGACCCTACCCTAATGTTTACCAATGCAGGTATGAACCAGTTCAAGGACATCTTCCTTGGCAACACGGCAGCCCCATTCAACAGAGCAGCAGACTCTCAGAAGTGTCTTCGCGTGAGCGGTAAGCACAATGACCTTGAAGA
>CALEJC010000244.1 GCA_937898205.1 uncultured Bacteroidales bacterium | reverse complement strand
AAATCGAAAGAAAATTCTTGGTTGCAGGCGACTTCAAGCCGTTTGCAAAGAAGGCTACCCGCATCACTCAGGGCTACCTCAGCTCAGTGCCTGAGCGCACAGTGAGAGTGAGAGTAAAGGGCGAGAAAGGCTTCATTACTATCAAAGGCATCGGTAACGAGAGTGGCGCAAGCCGCTTTGAGTGGGAGAAGGAAATCCCTGTAGCTGAGGTTCAGGACCTTCTCAAGATCTGTGAGCCGGGTGTGATCGACAAGACACGTTATCTGGTAGAGGCAGGTGATCATACATACGAGGTAGACGAGTTCTATGGTGACAACGAAGGCCTTGTAGTGGCTGAAGTTGAGCTTTCTAGCGAGGATGAGGGCTTTGTAAAGCCTGAGTGGCTCGGTGAGGAAGTGACCGGAGACGTGAAGTACTACAATTCTATGTTGATGAAGAACCCATATAAAAACTGGGCGAAATAATATGATGATATCCCCGGTCCGCCGGGGATATCTTTAATTTTTTACCACAAGAATATGATCGACAAGAACACTGAACTAGAACAGGAGCAGGTATTTGACCCGCTGGATATGAATAATTATAAGGTGGAGAAACTTCCCAAGATGGAAAAATCCGGATTTGAGAAGTGGATGGCCCGCCTTGGCGGACCTATCGCCGCGCTTGTATTCATCCTTATATATTGGGTAGTGGACATCCCTTTGTTTGACAATCTTGATTTCTCTGGATTGTCTGACAAGGCTCAGGCGAGGCTCAATGTTATCGGCGAAGCATCCTTCATCAGAGCTTGCTATGCCATGTTGGCGATCTTCTGCGCAGCCATCATCCTATGGATCACAGAGGCAGTGCAGAGTTACCTGACATCGCTGTTGGTGATTCTTGGCGTGATTATATGTGGGGTTACGACACAGAAGGATGCGTTTGCGCAGCTCGGACACCCTGTCATGTGGCTGAACATCCTGTCGTTTGTGCTTGCGAGTATGCTCGTGAAGACTCGAGTGGCCAAGAGGTTTGCTCTCTGGTTTGTGCTCAAGTTTGGTAAGAGTGCTTCGGGCATATTCTTCAGCTTCTTGATAATCAATGTTGTATTGTCGCTGTTCATCTCCGCTACGACAGTCAAGGCGACAATACTCCTTCCAATATTTATGGTCGTAGCGGCTATCTTCGGGGCAAGCCAGGGCGAGCGAAACAACTTCGGACGCAATCTGGTGCTCCAAAATCTTTTCCAGATCAATATCGGCGCCAGTGCATTCATGACCGGATCAGGTGCGAACCTGCTTGCGATCTCTCTCCTCACAGGTGCCTACAGCTCTGTCAGCATTATTTACTCAGATTGGCTTGTTGCTGCTTTCCCGCTTGCGATGATCCTCCTTCTTATCGGCTGGTTTGTGGGTGTGAAGATCATATTCCCTCTGAAACCTGAGGAGAAGAAGCCTCAGATTGAGGGTGGTATGGAACGCCTGCGTCAGGAACTCCAGTCTATGGGCAAGATGACGGTAGAGGAGTATAAGGCAGTAGCTATTTTTGTCGGTGTGCTGACAATGTGGGTGACAGAGAGCTGGCATGGCATTTCTGCTGAGGTGGTTGTGCTGATCGGTGCCATCATCGCTTTGATTCCCGGTATCGGTGTGGTCAAGTGGAACGATGTG
>CALEJC010000243.1 GCA_937898205.1 uncultured Bacteroidales bacterium | reverse complement strand
GTGTGAGATCGGTTTTCACGGAGACGAGCCCTATATCATTCAATTTTTCAATGAATAAAAATACGGAGGAACAACCATGAAATTACCCTACAAAATAGATCTTAGCGGCAAGGTTGCCGTGATCTCGGGAGCAGCAGGTGTGCTTGGCGGCTCGCTTGCCAGACATTTTGCTTCGCAGGGTGCTAAAGTTGTGGCCCTCGTGCACAAGGAAGAGCAGGTGGCCACTTGTGAGCAGGAGCTCAATGAGCTTGGGACAGAGGCGATTGCAATAGCTTGCAATGTGCTGGATACTGCCAGCCTTGAGGCAGTAGCGCAGCAGGTATTGGCTCGTTGGGGGAAGGTAGATATCCTTATCAATGTGGCCGGCGGAAATGTGGCCGGGGCCAATGTGATGCCGGATCAGCATTTCTATGATATGAAGATTGAAGATTGGGATAAGGTGCTGGATCTCAATCTCAACGGCACAGTCTATCCGTGCCATGTGTTTACAAAGATATTTGCAGCACAAGGATATGGTTGCATCCTGAATATTTCTTCAATGGCTGCATATGACGCGATTTCTCGTGTGGCAGGATATGGCGCAGCCAAGACCGGAGTATCCAACTTTACAAAGTGGCTGGCTGCAGAGATGGCCATGAAATATGGAGAGAAGATCAGGGTCAATGCTCTGGCTCCGGGTTTCTTCATCGGAAAACAAAACCGGGCAGCTCTGCTCAACCCTGATGGTAGTCTCACCGAGCGTTCGCAGAAGGTCTTGAACAAGACCCCTATGGGACGTTTTGGAGACATCAACGAGCTTAATGGTGCCGCCCAGTTCTTATGTAGTGACGCCGCTTCTTTTATCACAGGAGTAGTCCTCCCGGTAGACGGCGGTTTCTCAAGCTTTAGCGGTGTGTAACGAGGATTATTCCTCGTTACGCCACTCTTTATAGGTGTAGAAGGCTTGTTTGCGCTCTCCCTTTTCTGAGATTACACCCTTGCGGTTGTAGTCATCCTGGATGCCAGGGAGGAATCTTCGTGGTGAGCGGAAGTCCTTGAGAAGCCAAGGAGTTGTGCCTGCGAGAGCATCAATCTTGTCAAGCATCTCTATGTTCTTTTTGTAGAGGTAGTCCTGATATTCTTCTGTAAAGCGCTCATTCTGAGGGCCATGCAGGCCATACTTCGCACCGCCGCCCCATTCGGTCACGATGACAGGCTTCTCAACAGGGAAAGTCCAGTTGACCTTCTCACACTTGTCACTGTCTCCGTCATACCAACCTACATATTGGTTGAAGCTGATAACATCTGTATACTGGATGAGCTCATCCTTTACTGTGAGATCATATTCACCTATATAATCCTTCTCCATCGCTGAGCTCACAAGTCTGGTTGGATCCATCTCGCGCGCCTTTGCGATGAGCTTGCTGAGGAATGCAAGACGTGCATCTCCGTGAGGTGTCTCGTTGGCCACGGACCAGATGATGACATTTGCGCGGTTGCGGTCACGGGTGATCATATCACACAGCTGCTGCTCGGCATTGGCATAGGTGTCAGGATTGTTCCAGTCGATGGTCCAATAAACAGGAATTTCGTCCCAGATCATGATGCCCATCTCTTCAGCGACGCGGATCATCTCCTCGTTGTGAGGGTAGTGGGCGAGTCTTGCAAAGTTGCATCCGAGCTCTTTTACCCAACCAAGTGTGGTGCGTGCATCAGCGATGCTGTTGGCTCTGCCGCCTGGAAGATCAGGCTTCTCCTCGTGGATAGAGATGCCCTTGCAGAAGATTGGCTCTCCGTTGAGAAGAATCTTTGTGCCCTGAGTTTCAATAGTGCGGAAACCGATGCGGTCGGTGGTTTTGTCTGTCTGAGCGACGATGTCCACATTATAAAGCTTAGGATTTGAAGGGCTCCAGAGCTCAGGTTTGGCTGCAATGCTGAATCTGGCCTTGCCGTTTGCGTCTGTGCTAACTCTCTCATTGATGCCTAGTTCGTCAATCTTGATGCTGACTTCCTGTGCAAGCTGGCTACCATCAAGCTGCACCCATCCTTCGATGCTCTGTCTGTCCTTTGCGAGCTGCACGTCAAACTCTCTGATGAAGGTTTCAGGGACCTCAACGACATAGACGCTGCGTGTGATGCCACCATAGTTCCACCAGTCAGAGTTTACGGTTGGCACACCTTCAAGTATGCGCTTGTTGTCCACTTTTACGATGACGGTGTTTTCTCCTGATACCAGCTGGTCTGTCACCTCAACATTAAACGGAGTAAAGCCTCCGATGTGCTTGGCAATAGGTTTGCCGTTAAATCCGACCACGGCTTCATAATTAGCGGCGCCGAAATAGAGGAAGGTTCTGACGCCTTCCTTTGGCTGGGCCTGGAACTTCTGTCTGTACCAGATAGTGCCCTCATAGAGATACAGCTCAGGTCTCTGGGTGTTCCAGTCGCCAGGGACATTGAGCTCCGCTGCTGTGTCGAAGTCATACTCTACAAGACGGGTGCGGTCATCATTGAAGCTAAGGTCGGCAAAGAATGTGTTTTCGTCGCTCATTGCATTGCGTCGATAGTCATAGTAGCCGGTCTCGTACTGGTCAATGAATGCTTTCCAAGCACCGTCAAGGGAGGTCTAGTCTCTGTTGTAAACGTTCTGAATCTGAGGCGCAAGGCCGAAGCATCCGCTGTCTCCGACCACTTCTTCCGGAGTGGAGCTGTTGCAGCCTATCGTGATGGCGCCCAATAAAGCAAATAAGATGGGATTGATTTTCATTGTGTTGTTATTTTGACTTGTTCTCGTATTCTTCAAGGTATGGTCTGCCCCAGTTCATTACTTCTATTGCATTGAGCAACCACTGTGTTGTTGAAGGTGTGTGTCTCTGCCAGCCGGCGCTTCTTCCGAGGAAGTAAGGCTCGGAAACAGGTTTTACGATATCAGGAGTTGCGAGCTGATTGCCAAACTCTCTTTCCTGCACAGGGGTTCCGTCGCTCTCTGTGTCTGTCGAACCATTGTTGAGCAGGTTCTTCCAAGAGAGGGTTCCCATCTGGGCATCTGATTCAGAATCAGCTACCCAAGCAGCCATACGCGGGCTTGTCATATTGTTGCCAGGAGTTCCGGTGACGTCACGGAACGAGTTGTCGGCAAATTCCCAGAATTCAGGGAAGTCTATGGTAGCTCTCATATCAGTCATCAACTCAGGTGCGCCGAAGATTGTGCTGAAGGTATCGCCTCTGACTCTGCCGACTCTGTAACCTACAATCTTATCCAGCTGTTTAGCTGAGAGTTCTGCAGCAGGTACAAATTCGCTTGCAGGAGCATTGACTTCTCCTCTGTGAGCAGGATCCTCGTTGAGGTATACCATAAATCTTCCTGTCTCAGGGTCAAAGTAATCAAAGACGAGTCTCTCGCTCTTGCGTCCAAGGGCTACGATGTCTTTCATTGAGTTGAGCAGGCGATCGCGATAGTATGTGTTGCCTGTGCGCTCCCACTCGATCATCCAGTTTCCTGCATAGTATGCCCAGTCGTTGAGGCTGCTCTTGATATATGTGCCGCCCACTGCGCCCCAGGTGCTGATTCTGCGAGCATAGTCGTAGGCTTTTTCTGCACCGAGCTGCTCGCTCATCCTCTCTCCGGTGAGTTCATCTCCTCCGCTGAGGTAGTAGAGGTAGCGCTTCATGGCAGCATAGCCGATGCGTGGCTGCTTGCAACCGTCACCCCAGTGGGTTACATTGTGGCGGGAGCCAAGCGGAGCAAATTGACCGATGTGGTGCACGTCCACTTCGCTGGTGTGCTTCTCCAGAGCTTCAGCCATAGTCCAGATGTCCTCCCGACCGGTCCTGAGGAAACAAGTCCAGAGCAGGACATTAGGAGCAAGCTCCACATTGTTCCAAGCCCAGCCACCTATATCATATCTCCAGTCATGACGGGTGAAGTCATAGTTGTGCATCACGTCGCCGTAGTTCCAGAAGCCATACCATGAGCGGCTGTCAACCTGTTCCTTGTAGAATGCAAGATTCTCGTTGAGCTGGCGCTCGATGTCGGCAAGCACAGGATGGCTTGTGTCAGGAAGTCCCCAGTAATCGCCAAAGGCTTCTACTTGCTTGAAATATTCCGGAGTACAGCTAAACTGGGCAGGTTTCTGCACTGCCTTTGCTACGCTGAGAAGCTCTGTATTATCAGGTATGTTGTCAAAGAGTCTGATTTCCAGTGTTGATCTGTGGCCCACTCCATAAGGGGATTCCCAACCCTCCTTGTAGTCCTCATAGTTGATCTTAAGATAGTGACGCATGTCCATTGCAGGAGCATCAGGAGACCAGAGCCAAGCTGTGAGTGTGCCCACAGGCTTGCCGCCGCCGTCTACCTGAAGCGAAGCCGGATAGCTCTGCCAGAAGTCTTTTACGCCCACAAAAATGCTACCGCTGCAGTCGCCCAGAAGAGCTCCGCCCAATGCTCTTCCACCGTCTACAACGTGCAGCCAGCTGCTTTCAGGGCTGGTGCGTTTGTCGATAGAGAAGCTGTTAGGGTTGGTCTGGGTGATGCGCATATCGCCCCAGACAGGGCAGGTGAGCAATGCTGCTTTCTCTCTCTCGCTGAGGTCTTTCTGATCCGGGAGTTTAGCTCCGCGAAGATATGCCTGATAATTCTCCATAAAGACTCTGCCTGCGCTAGGTCTGTAGCCTGGAGCAAGTCTCACCGGCTGACACCAGAAACCTGCGCCATCCTCTCCTTCGCCGGCAAATCTCACATGGCGGTTGTGGTCCTCTTCGCGGAACGGCACGTCAAATGCGACACCAAGGCCTTTGATGAAGTCCTGACGTCCATCGCTGTCAAAGAAGAAAGAGTGGGTCAGGGTGATGGTTGGCATGTCTTTATAAACCACGCAGTAAAGGGTAAACGGCAACCATTCGCGGCTTCCGCTCACTGACTTGTGCTTGCCTGAGATTCTCACGACAGCCTTAATATGATCATTGCGGCTGATGCTCACGGCCTCGACTTTGCTCTCAAAGTCTTCATATTGCACATTGCGGCCGTCTCTTGTCTCAAGCATCGCCACCAGTCTGGCATCCGAGCTGATAAGCTTACCGCCTATGCTCATGTTTTTGATGAAGCTTCCGCCTGTTGCAGGGAAGAAACATTGCATCACTCCTGTATTGACAGTGACACCTTCTGCTGTCTGCTGTGCAAGTGGCAGAGCTGCAGGAAGATCCACTTTCTTGAATAGCTTCTTTTTAGGGGCCGGTGTGACTTCCAGAGTCAGGCTGTTCATGCCAGGCTCTGCTACGGCAGCAAGACCGAGCCATTTGATTGAACCGTCCGGCCAAGAAGCAAGCACGCTGGAGCTGCTCTCAATATATTTGCCTTGGCTGCTCACGTGGAATGTGGCACCCGGCTTTACTTCGCCTTTGGTAAATGGCACGCCCCAAGAATGTCCCTGACGGACCTCGACGTCTCTGCCTTCAAGATTGTTAAGAACGACTGATTGTGCTGAAAGCGTTACGCACGACAGCGCAACAGCCAGCGATAGAGTAAGGCTTTTTTTCATCTGTGTTATTGTGTTTATGGCTATTACAAATATAATTCTTTTTGTATCTTTATGGGCAATAAAACTCAATATCTATGAAAAAAGTGTTTTTAACCATCATTGCTGCTACCTTCTGTATGGTAGCATGTGCGCAGCAGGCGCCTAAGTCAATCAAGCTTCTTGAGCCTTCATACGATGAAGGCATGACTCTTATGCAGGCTCTCAAGGAGCGCAAGTCTTCTTCTGGATTTACAGAAAAAGAGATCCCTCTCCAGGATCTTTCAAATATTATCTGGGCCTCTCTTGGCGTGAATCGTCCGGATGGACGCCGCACCTCACCGACCGGATCCAACCGTCAGGAGATTGAGCTTTATGCTTTCTTCAAGACCGGCGTTTACTGGTATAACTACAAGACCCACACGCTTGATCTGGTAAAAGAGGGCGATTATCGTGCGATTACAGGTCGCAAGGATGCCCAGACAGCATATATGAACCTTCTGTTTATTGCCGATACGACCAAGACAGGTCCTGGTAACAAGCCTGGCGATGCTAACACTGTGTCCTATGTCAATGTGGGCTATGTGTCTCAGAATGTTTACCTTGCATGCGCCAATGCCGGCATCGGCAGTCGTGCGAGAGGTGGCTGGGATCAGCAGAAGGTCGTTGAAACCCTCGGCCTCCCTGAGACAATGATCGTAGTCCTCGGCCAGACCGTCGGTTACTGCGAATAGATTTTAAGAATTTTTCACTCGTGACCCTTCCTGTATGAGAGTTTTAGTAAAGATAATTGCAATCGCCTTTATGGCAGTTTCATGTGTCAGGGGTGCATCTCCTGTGGAGATTATTCCTATTCAGGATAATCCTAATCCGAGAGTTATGTCTCGTTCTCTTTTTGCTGACGCCCCTGACAGCCTTTTCTCTGCTCTCGGACTTCAGGAAGGGATCCCATCATCTGTATGTGCGTTTCTTGTGCGGATCCAAGGTAAGAATGTGCTCTTTGACGCAGCCAACGGTGCGCCGGACTCACGTTTGAGATATGTCCTGGACTCATGCGGAGTGGCCGCCGAAGATGTAGACCTTGTATTTATAACTCATCTTCATGGCGATCACATAGGTGGACTTCTGCTTGAAGACAAGGCTGCCTTTCCAAATGCCGAGGTATATATAAATAAAGTGGAATATGATGCATGGATGTCAATGCCTGAGTCTCAAAGTGCCAAGCTGCGTGTGATTTCAGCCGCCTACAACGAGCGCTTGAAGACCTTTTCTGTAAATGACGAGCTCCCATGTGGGGTGA
>CALEJC010000242.1 GCA_937898205.1 uncultured Bacteroidales bacterium | reverse complement strand
AGCCGCCTCTTGGCTCTGAAATCTCGCCGCTAGCGAGTTTCATCAGTGTCTGACATGCCTCGTAGACGCCTCCATAATAGTCGTCCTCTCTGAAATGAGGGATCAAGTCAGTCTCGATGATGCGTTTGGCGTAGGCATCGGGGATTGCGCCCTCCAGTCCATAGCCCACTGCGATGAATACTTCTCCGTAGGAGTCCTCTGTCTTGGGCTTGACAAGGAGCACGATGCCGTTGTCAAACTCGCTTTGTCCCACTTGCCAGCTGTGTCCGATCTGCGTTGCATACTCGGCAGCAGTGTAGCCTTCAAGATCAAGGACCGTTACGACTGTAATCTGGTTAGATGTGCTGTCATCAAATGCTACAAGCGTCTGCTCCAGATCCATCACCTGACGGCCGTTGAAGATCCCGGCGAAGTCATTGACCAGCCTTTGTGGCTGCGGACGCTGCGGGATATCAGCCCAGGTGAGTGTAGATGCAAGCAGAAGAAGCGTGCATAAAATGTATCTAAATCTCTTCATTATTCAGAAAAGGAAATATCATCAGGGAGCTCGTTGACATCGTCTTCCTGATATGGGAAATATGTTTGAAGTTTCTCTCCGACAGCAATAGCTGCAGCGCTAAGTCCCTCAGTGAATTTGCCTTGAGAGAATGCAGCGGTCATCATGTCGCGGACGTCCTCCCAGAAGCCGTCAGGAACCAGCTCGTTGATGCCTTTGTCGCCCACGATGGCAAATACCTTGGACTGGCAGGCAAGGTAGATGAGCACGCCATTGCGAAGCTCTGTCTTGTGCATGCCAAGTTCGCCGAAAAGCTGCTCCGCCCTCTCCAAAGGATCAACGGAGCATTTGTTCTCGACATGTATGCGGATTTCGCCGGAGGTCCCGGTCTCGGCCTCCTTGACGGCAGCAATCACTTGTTCTTGCTGCTCAGGAGTCAAAAAGTTTTTTGCTGACATTGTTAGAATGCTACTACCGGAGCTGTTTCTGCGCCTTCCTGTGCCTCGAAATATCCCTTCTTCTCGAAGTCAAAAATCGATGCGAGGATGTTGTTAGGGAAACTTCTCACGAGAGTGTTGTATGATCTTGCGCTCTCGTTGTATTTCATTCTTTCAGTGGTGATGCGGTTTTCTGTGCCTTCGAGCTGAGCCTGAAGATCGCGGAAGTTTTCATTGGCCTTGAGCTCCGGATAGCTCTCCTGGAGCATCATGAGGCGGCCGAGTGCGCTTGAGAGTTCGCCTTGGGCTTTCTGGAACTCTGCGATGTCCTCCGGATCAAGCTCTGATGGGTCTACTGTGACCTGAGTTGCTCTTGCGCGAGCAGCAATCACGCCCTCAAGGGTAGAAGACTCGTGCTCTGCATATCCCTTGACTGTCGCTACAAGGTTAGGGATGAGGTCAGCTCTGCGCTGGTATACGTTTTCTACCTGGGACCAAGCCGCGCTCACACTCTCGTCGGCAACTACCATCTTATTGTAAACGCCTTTTACCCAGAAGAATAATACAAGTGCAATACCTGCAATGATTACGATTGTTGAAACACCTTTTTTCATAATTTATCAATTTTAACATTCAAATATACAAAATTCTTCAGACAAGAGGCATGCTTTTGCTATTAACCTGCGTGTGCTGCAAGCTCAGCCAAGAAAAATTGTTAATTTTGACAAAAATATAGGTATATGAAAAAACGCACCATCATAGCTCTTGTCTCGATACTCCTGATTGCAGTGATCTGTATCATCGGAAATATAATAACTGTGGCAGAAAAGGTCTCGGAGATGAGCCCGTGGCTCGGATATGCTTTCTATGCTATCCTCCTGGTACTGACCGTGTTGTATATCCTGTGGCCGACTCTGAAGATCATCTTCACGCCTGAGTTGAAGCCGGCCGGAGAGGAGATCGCTCCTGAGGA